>NZ_JBMNDR010000100.1:0-31963 GCF_052543235.1 Streptomyces sp. SAS_272
CGTCAACGGCCCCGGCGAGGCCCGCGAGGCCGACCTCGGCGTCGCCTCCGGCAACGGCAAGGGCCAGATCTTCGTGAAGGGCGAGGTCGTCAAGACCGTTCCCGAGTCGAAGATCGTGGAGACCCTCATCGAGGAGGCGATGAGGATCGCCGAGCAGTTGGAGCAGGACGGGGCCGCCTCCGGGGTCCCCGTGGTCACGGGGAAACCGGCAGTGACGGTGAGTTGAGGCAAGGCACGGACCGAGAGGGGGCCCGACGTGACGATCCTGGAGACCATCCGGCAACCACGCGACCTGAAGGCGCTTTCCGAGGCGGAACTCGGTGAACTGTCCGATGAGATAAGAGAGTTCCTGATCCATGCGGTCGCCAGGACCGGTGGACATCTGGGGCCCAACCTGGGCGTGGTGGAACTGACCCTCGCGCTGCACCGGGTGTTCGAGTCGCCGGACGACCGCATCCTGTGGGACACCGGCCACCAGAGCTATGTGCACAAGCTTCTGACCGGGCGTCAGGACTTCTCCAAGCTGCGCGGGAAGGGCGGCCTGTCCGGCTATCCCTCGCGCGAGGAGTCCGAGCACGACGTCATCGAGAACAGCCACGCCTCCACCGCGCTGGGCTGGGCCGACGGGCTCGCCAAGGCGCGTCAGGTGCAGGGCGGCAAGGGCCATGTGGTCGCGGTCATCGGCGACGGCGCGCTCACCGGCGGCATGGCCTGGGAGGCGCTGAACAACATCGCGGCCGCCAGGAGCCGGCCGCTGATCATCGTCGTCAACGACAACGAGCGGTCGTACGCGCCCACCATCGGCGGCCTCGCCAACCACCTGGCGACGCTGCGCACGACCGACGGCTACGAGCGGGTGCTGGCCTGGGGGAAGGACGTCCTGCTGCGCACACCGCTGATCGGGCACACCCTCTACGAGTCCCTGCACGGCGCGAAGAAGGGCTTCAAGGACGCCTTCGCCCCGCAGGGCATGTTCGAGGACCTCGGTCTGAAGTACGTCGGTCCGATCGACGGTCACGACGTCGCAGCCGTCGAGTCCGCGCTGCGGCGGGCGAAGCGCTTCCACGGGCCGGTGCTGGTGCACTGCCTGACCGAGAAGGGCCGCGGGTACGAACCCGCCCTCGCCCATGAGGAGGACCACTTCCACACCGTGGGCGCGATGGACCCGCTCACCTGCGTCCCGCTCGCGCCCGCCGGCGGTCCTTCCTGGACGTCGGTCTTCGGCGACGAGATCGTGGCGATCGGCGAGGAACGCGACGACGTCGTGGCGATCACCGCGGCGATGCTGCACCCCGTGGGGCTCGGCAGGTTCGCCGAACGCTTCCCGGACCGCGTGTGGGACGTCGGCATAGCCGAGCAGCACGCGGCGGTGAGCGCGGCCGGCCTGGCGACCGGCGGCCTGCACCCCGTCGTGGCCGTCTACGCCACCTTCCTGAACCGCGCCTTCGACCAGCTGCTGATGGACGTGGCGCTGCACCGCTGCGGGGTGACGTTCGTCCTGGACCGGGCCGGGGTCACCGGCGTCGACGGGGCGTCCCACAACGGGATGTGGGACATGTCCGCGCTCCAGGTGGTGCCCGGGCTCAGGATCGCCGCCCCGCGCGATGCCGGCCAGCTCCGCGCCCAGCTGCGGGAGGCCGTCGCGGTGGACGACGCGCCGACGGTGGTCCGCTTCCCCAAGGAGTCGGTCGGACCGGACGTCCCGGCCGTCGGCACGGTGGGCGGCATGGACGTCCTGCACCGCGCCGAACGGCCCGAGGTGCTGCTGGTGGCCGTCGGCGTGATGGCGTCGGTGTGCCTGCGGGCCGCCGAACTGCTGCAGGCGCGGGGCGTCGCCTGCACGGTCGTCGACCCCCGGTGGGTCAAACCCGTCGATCCGGCCCTGCCCGGCCTCGCCGCCGAGCACCGGCTGGTGGCGGTCGTCGAGGACAACAGCCGGGCGGCGGGCGTCGGCTCGGCGGTGGCGCTGGCCCTCGGCGACGCCGAAGTCGACGTGCCCGTCCGGCGGTTCGGCATCCCGGAGCAGTTCCTCGCGCACGCCAAGCGCGGGGAGGTGCTCGCCGACGTCGGTCTGACGCCCGTCGAGATCGCCGGCCGGATCAGCGCGAGCCTGGCCGTGCGGGGCGTTGCGTCCGCCGACGGTCCGCTCGCCGGCCCACTCAAGGAGAAGGCTGAATGACCACGGAGTTCGACCTCGGCGCGCTGCTGGCCGAGCGCGGAGCCGAGCGCTACGAGCTGCACGCCAGGTATCTCAATCACCAGCTGCCGCGCATGCTGCACACCATCGGCTTCGACAAGGTCTACGAGCGGGCCGAGGGCGCCTACTTCTGGGACGCCGAGGGCCACGACCACCTGGACATGCTCGCCGGGTTCGGGGTGATGGGCCTCGGCCGTCATCACCCCGTCGTCCGCAAGGCGCTGCACGACGTCCTCGACGCGGGGCTCGCCGACCTCACCCGCTTCGACTGCCAGCCGCTGCCCGGGCTGCTGGCCGAGAAGCTGCTCGCGCACAGCCCCCACCTGGACCGGGCGTTCTTCGGCAACAGCGGCACCGAAGCGGTGGAGACGGCGCTGAAGTTCGCCCGCTACGCCACCGGCCGGCCCAGGATCCTGTACTGCGACCACGCCTTCCACGGCCTCACCACGGGCTCGCTGTCGGTGAACGGCGAGTCGGGCTTCCGGGACGGCTTCTCCCCGCTGCTGCCCGACACGGCGGTGCCTCTCGGCGATCTCGACGCGCTGGCCCGCGAGGTGAAGAAGGGCGACGTCGCCGCCCTGATCGTCGAGCCGATCCAGGGCAAGGGCGTGCACGAGGCGCCGCCGGGCTACCTGCGCGCCGCACAGGAGCTGCTGCACCGCCACAAGGCGCTGCTCATCGCGGACGAGGTGCAGACGGGCCTCGGGCGGACCGGCGACTTCTACGCCTACCAGCACGAGGAGGGGGTCGAGCCGGACCTCGTGTGCGTGGCCAAGGCGCTGTCCGGGGGCTATGTGCCGGTCGGGGCCACCCTCGGCAAGGACTGGATCTTCAAGAAGGTCTACTCCTCGATGGACCGGGTGCTGGTGCACTCGGCGAGCTTCGGCTCCAACGCGCAGGCCATGGCGGCCGGGCTCGCCGTGCTGTCCGTCATGGAGAACGAGCAGATCGTGGCCAACGCCCGGGCCACCGGCGACCTGCTCCGAGCCCGGCTGGCGGCACTCGTCGACGAGTACGAGCTGCTGGCCGACGTCCGCGGCCGGGGTCTGATGATCGGCATCGAGTTCGGAAAGCCCAGATCGCTGAAGCTGCGCGGTCGCTGGACGATGCTCCAGGCGGCGCGCAAGGGACTCTTCGCGCAGATGGTGGTCGTGCCGCTGCTGCAACGCCACCGGATCCTCACCCAGGTCTCCGGCGACCATCTGGAGGTGATCAAGCTGATCCCGCCGTTGATCGTGGGGGAGCGGGAGGTGGACCGGTTCGTCGACGCCTTCACCGCGGTGATGGACGACGCGCACAGCGGGGGCGGACTGATGTGGGACTTCAGCAAGACCCTGGTCAAGCAGGCGGTCGCCAACCGCTGACGCCGCACGGGCTGCCGGATCACCGGGCGTTTTGCCTCTGAGGCAAGAAATTTGCCGCAGAGGCAAAATCGGCGTCCAATGGCGGCATGAGCCCAACCGAGTCCGAGCGCCCGGCGGAACAGGCCGAGGCGCTCTCCGTCGTCGCCCCCCGGCTGCGCGACCTGCGCCGCCGGGCAACCCTCACCCTCGAGACCGCCGCCCGGGCGGCCGGGCTGTCGCCCGCCCATCTCTCCCGGCTGGAGACCGGGCAGCGCCAGCCCTCGCTGCCGATGCTGCTCGCCCTCGCCCGCGTCTACGGTACGACGGTCTCGGATGTGCTCGGCGAGACGGCCGCCGACCGGGACGCCGTGGTGCGCGCCGCCGCCATGGAGCCGACCCGGGCGGGCGGCTGGACGTACTGGCAGACCGGCGCCTCCGGGCGGGCGATGCAGGCCCTGCGGGTCCACGTCCCGTACGGGGCGCAGGGCGACATCGTGCGGGTGCACCCCGGCGAGGAATGGCTGCATGTGCTGCGCGGCAGGCTGCGGCTGCGCCTCGCGGACGCCACGGACCTGCTCGGGCCCGGCGACAGCGCGCACTTCGACTCGCTCACCCCGCACCGGATCGCCGCGCAGGACGCCGACGGGGTCGAGCTCCTGTTCGTCCACACCTTGCTGCAGAGCCCCACGGCCACGCTGTGCCTGGGCCCGAACCCGTCGGAGACCGGAGTGACGTCATGAGCGACATCGAGGAGAAGTTCCCCCGTACCCTCTGGATCCGGCTGATCATCTACATCGCCGTCGGACACCTCTTCGCGGGATTCCTCTGGCTGCTGTTCGAGGTGGGCGCCAAGCAGTAGGGCGGCCGTCAGTCCAGGAGGCGTTCGCGCAGCCGGGCGCGGGTCTCGGGGGCCAGGCCGAGGCCCTGTTCCAGGTACGCGTCGACGCCGCCCCAGGTCTGCTCCACGGTCTCGAAGGCCGCCTCGAGGTACTCCGCGCGGGCGTCGAAGAGCGGGCCGAGCAGCTCCATGACCTCGGGGGAGTAGGCCGCGGCGGAGGTGGCGCTGCGGCGCACCTTGTAGCGGCGGTGCTTGGCGTTGGACTCCAGGTAGTCGCCGAGGATCGCCTCGCGCTCCACGCCCACGGCGAGCAGCGTCACCGCGACGGACAGGCCCGCCCGGTCCTTGCCCGCCGCGCAGTGCATCAGCGCCGGCACGCTGTCCTCGGCGAGCGCGTGCAGCACCCGCGAGTGCTCCGCCGTGCGCTCCGTGACGATCCTGCGGTAGGAGGCGATCATCCGGCCGGCCGCCTTGCCGTCGCCGAGGATGCCGCGCAGCTGGTCGATCTCGCCGTCCCGCACCATCTTCCAGAACTCGGCGCCGTCCGCCGGGTCCGACAGAGGCAGGTTCACGTTGCGCACGCCCGGCAGCTCGACGTCCGGGCCCTCCAGCCTCTGGTCCGCGGCGTTGCGGAAGTCGAAGACGGTGTGCAGGCCCAGGCCGGCGAGGAACGCCGCGTCCTCGTCGGTCGCGTGCGCGAGGTGGCCGCTGCGGTACAGCACGCCGTGGCGCACGCGCCGGCCGTCGACGGTCGGCAGACCCCCCACGTCCCGGAAGTTGCGCACACCGGCCAGCTCGGGCTCGGTCGACGGGATCTGCTGCGTCACGGGGGCTCCCTCCCAGTCGGTCCGCGTCGGCGCGGCTCGTGGTGGCCGACAGGACCTCCTCGACCATACGACACGGGCCCTCGGGGCAAGACGTCGTCCTCGGACCGGCCGGTCGACCCGTCCGCCCAGGTGGGGCCATCGTCGGCCGGAAGTTGCCCGAGGGGCCGACCGCGTTCGATGATGTTGACGCTTGATCGCACCTGTTCGAATCAGTGGGAGTTTTTGATGCCCGAGATCGCCGACGCCGGCCGCACCTGGGTCCTTTCCGGGCCCACGGGCAGTTATGCACTCCACCTCACCGAGGCCGACGAGCTGGTCCACCTGCACTGGGGCCCGCGCATCTCGCTCGCCGACGCCGAGGCCCTGGCCGCCCTTCCCTGGTCGGAGCGCGGGGCGTCCTTCGAGTCCCCGCTCGACGGCCGCGAGGAGTATCCGGTCGAGGGCGGCCCGCGCTTCGTCCGGCCCGCCCTGTCGGTGCGCACCGACGAACGCCGCGGCACCGAGTGGACCTTCGAGACGCACGAGCGGGACGGCGACGAACTGCGACTGCGCTTCCGGGACGCCGGGCTCGCGATCACCCTGCACTACCGGATGCGCGGCGACGTCGTGGAGCGGTGGACGACCCTGCGCAACGAGGGCGAGCAGCCGCTGGAACTGCTCCGCGCGGACTCGGCCACCTGGACCCTGCCCGAGCGGGACGACTGGCGGCTGTCGCAGCTGCACGGCCGCTGGGCCGCCGAGTCGCGGCTCGCGCGCACCCCGCTCGGCCACGGCGAGACGGTCATCGGCAGCCGGCGCGGACACACCGGGCACCAGCACCTGCCCTGGGTCGCCCTGGACACCGACGCCACCGAGGAGCGCGGCGAGGTCTACGGCTGTGCCCTCGGCTGGTCGGGCTCCTGGCGGATCGCCGTCGCCCAGCTCCCCGACGCGCGCGTGCAGATCACCGGCGGAGCCGGGTACGACGACTCGGGCCTGCTGCGCCTCGCTGCCGGCGAGTCCTTCACCACGCCGGTCTTCGCCGGCCTGTGGAGCGACGCCGGCTTCGGCGGGGCGAGCCGCGCCTGGCACGCCTACCAGCGGGCCCACGTCGTCCCGGACGCCGGGCAGGACCGGCCGGTGCTGTTCAACTCCTGGGAGGCCACCTACTTCGACATCTCCGAGGAGCAGCAGGCGACCCTCGCCAGGCGCGCCGCGTCGATCGGCGTCGAGCTCTTCGTGGTGGACGACGGCTGGTTCGGGGCCCGCACCGGCGACCACGCCGGGCTCGGCGACTGGCAGCCCAACCCGGACCGCTTCCCGAACGGGCTGAAGCCCCTCGCCGACTACGTGCGCGCCCTCGGCATGCAGTTCGGCATCTGGGTCGAGCCCGAGATGGTCAACCCGGACAGCGACCTCTACCGTGCGCACCCGGACTGGGTGCAGTTCCAACCAGGACGAAAGCGGACGGAGTTCCGCAATCAGCTCATGCTGAACCTCGCGCGCGAGGACGTCCAGGAGTACCTCTGGGAACAGCTCGACGGACTCCTGTCCAGCGCGCCGATCGACTACGTCAAGTGGGACTTCAACCGCTGCTTCACCGACGCCGGCTGGCCGGACGACCCCTATCCGCAACGCCTGTGGGTCGACCACGTACGGGCCCTGTACAACCTGCTGGACCGGCTGCGGGCGGCCCACCCGGGCGTCGCCTTCGAGTCCTGCTCGGGCGGCGGCGGGCGCGTCGACCTGGGGATCATGAGCCGCACCGACCAGGTGTGGACGTCCGACAACACGGACCCGCTGGACCGGCTCGACATCCAGCACGGCTTCAGTCAGATCCACCCCGCCCGGGTCATGGCCGCGTGGGTCACCGACAGCCCCAACACGCAGCTCAACGGGCGGGTCAGCTCGCTGCGCTTCCGGTTCGTCAGCGCCATGGCGGGGGTGCTCGGCGTCGGCGGCGACCTCGCCGAGTGGAGCGAGGAGGAGCTCGCCGAGGCGCGCCGCTGGGTGGGCCTCTACAAGGACGTCCGGCATGTCGTGCAGCAGGGCGACCTGTATCGGCTGCGTCCCCCGACGGGCGGCCTGAGCGCCGTCCAGTACGTGCTCGGGGACGAGACCGTCGTCCTCGCCTGGCTCCAGGCGCAGCGGTTCGGCGAGCCCGTTCCGGCGCTGCGGCTGCGCGGGCTCGACCCCACGGCATCGTATGAATGCCGTGAATCAGGAGAAATCCACCGAGGTGCGGTGCTTCTGCATCACGGGATGCGTACCGGATTGCGGGGCGACCTCGATGCGACGGTTATCCGGCTGCGTCGCATCTGAGGTTTCTGTCCGAATTGGATTCTTCGTTCCAACTCGCTCTGTCATGAAGAAAGCTGGAGAAGCGTCACGTGAGCAGCGTCATATCCGTGACCGTACGTCGCCCGTCATGTTCACGTAATTCGTGTGGTTTTCCGGGGTGCTTGACCGGATAGGGCCGTTCTGATTCACGGAGCGTGACCGGTAATTGTCGTGGCGGATCAAGAGAAATGCCATGTCAGTGCAACCTCTGCTTGTCCCTGTGCGTCCTGGTCGCTTACGTTCCACACCAATCCGGACGGACGCCTAATCCTGCCGCCGCCCGGAATCCGCACACTCACCCGTGCACGGCAGGAGCGGGGGACCCACAGGCACTACCGCCTGTTCCGGTCCCGGAACAGGCTCGGGGTAAAGCCGCGTCCCGACGTGGCCGGACATCTCCAGTCCGCACCCGACAGCTCACCTCGCAGGCGCCGGAGAGGAATTCGTCATGCCCGCGAAGGGTAAGCATCGCCGTCCCAAGGCCCAGCGTTTCACCCGTTCCATAGCCGCCGCCGGAACCGGCGGGGCCGCGCTCGCGCTTCCGCTCATGGCGGCTTCCGGCGCCCATGCGGCCACGGGGGAGTCGGCGTCCCAGGCCGTCTCCCAGGCCGTCGCGCAGACGGTTTCCCAGAAGGCCGTGCAGGCCGCTCCGGTGACCCGGAAGACCGCCGCCGCCACGACCTACACCGTGCGGTCCGGCGACTATCTCTCGAAGATCGCGACCGAACAGCACGTCAGCGGCGGCTGGAAGAGGCTGTACCAGGACAACCGCGAGGCCGTCGGCGCCGACCCCTCGCTGATCCACCCCGGCCTCGAGCTGTCGATCGGCAAGAGGGCCGCGGCCGGCACCGCCAAGTCGTCCGGTTCGACCTCTTCCTCGTCCTCGGCGGACTCTTCGCCGAAGTCCTCGAAGTCCTCGAAGTCCTCGCAGGCGTCCAAGTCCTCGTCCTCCGCGGCCTCCGCGAAGACGACCACCCAGGCCGCCGAGAGCAACGCGGGCGGCTTCACCCTGCCGGTGTCCGGCGCCACCGTAGGCACGCCGTACCACCAGTCGGGCAGCATGTGGTCGAGCGGCTACCACACCGGCGTCGACTTCGTCGTCCCGACCGGCACCCCGCTCAAGGCCGTCGCCGCGGGCACCGTCGTCTCCGCGGGCTGGGGCGGCGCCTACGGCAACCAGGTCGTCATCAAGCTGAACGACGGCTACTACGCCCAGTACGCCCACCTGTCCCAGCTCTCCGTCTCGGCCGGCCAGACCGTCGGCGCGGGCCAGCAGGTCGGGCTCTCCGGCGCCACGGGCAACGTGACCGGACCGCACCTGCACTTCGAGATCCGCACCACGCCGGACTACGGCTCGGACGTCGATCCGCTCGCCTACCTCCGCTCCCACGGCGTCTCGGTCGGCTGACCCCTCCGACGACCCCGCGCCTGACACGCAGCCGAAGGCCGGCCCCGATCGCACGATCCGGGGCCGGCCTTCGGCGCGTCCGCTGTGGGTGCGCCGCGGACCCCGCGGACCCCGCGGACTCCGAGGACCTCCGCCGACTGCGCTCATTCATGATCGTTCGATTGCGGTCGTGTGGCGTGTCCGGTCGCACCGTCGACAGGCGACGCCGATGCGGACACAGTGGTCAGGTCAGACGGCAAGCGCTTTCGGCGGCGGCCTCGGACCCGGTGGGACGCCGGCCAGGCGTCGGCCCGGGTTCCGCCGCTCGCGGAAGGCCGCCCCGCCGCCCCGGTCCGACCGAAGGAGCCGCATCCCGTGACGACGACGCGCAGAGCATTCGGCGCACTCGCCGCCTCCGCCGCCCTGACCGCCCTCGCCCCCGCGACGACGGCGAGTGCCGCGCCGCGCCGCAGGCTCCTCGCCCACGACGACTTCCGCCGCGGGCTCGGCCGGTGGGCCGTCGAGCGGGAACAGGGCGGAACGGTCACCGCCTCCTGCGGGAGCCTCGAGATCGACGTGCCGGCCGGCGCCACCGTCTGGTTCAGGCGGCGGCTCGACGGGCCGTACGTCCTCGAGTACGTCGCCACGCCCATCTCCGCGGGCGGGCCCAACGACCGCGTCTCCGACCTCAACAACTTCTGGAACGCCGTCGACGTCCGCTCCCCGGACGACCTCTTCGCCACCCCGCGCGGCGGCGCCCTCGCCGAGTACGACCGCCTCAAGACGTACTACGTCGGCTACGGCGCCAACGGCAACACCACGACCAGGATGCGCCGTTACGTGGGCGAGCCGGGAGTGCGCCCGCTGCTGTACGACTACACCGAGCCGCTGCTCGTCGCGAACCGGCCGCACCACGTGCGGATCGTCTCCGACGGCTCGGTCGTGCGCTGGTGGAACAACGGGCGGCTGGTCTTCGACCACACCGACCCGGAGCCGTACACGAGCGGCCACTTCGCCTTCCGTACCACCTGGAGCCACTTCCGCATCAACGACTTCCGCGTGTGGTCCCTTATTCCCTGATTGGCAAACTCTTTAGGAGTGGCTTTTCTCACCGACCGTCAACCCCTGCCTACGGTCGCGTAGGTCACATTGGAAGGTGAATCATGATCTGCCGTGGCAGACGATTCGAAGAGTGACAACAGATCAGTGATCGGGTCGTACGTGGCGGTGGGGGACAGCTTCACCGAAGGCGTCGGCGACCCCGGCCCCGACGGGGCGTTCGTCGGCTGGGCCGACCGGTTCGCGGTACTTCTCGCGGACCTGCGGCCCGAAGGCGACTTCGCCTACGCCAACCTCGCGGTCCGCGGAAAGCTGCTCGACCAGATCATGGAGGACCAGCTCGCCCGGGCGGTGGAACTCGCCCCGGACCTGGTCTCCTTCTGCGCGGGCGGTAACGACATCCTCCGTCCCGGCACCGACCCGGACGAGGTCGCCGAGCGTTTCGAGCGCGCGATCTCGGCCCTGACCGCCGTAGCCGGCACGGTCATGGTGACCACCGGCTTCGACACCCGTGGCGTCCCCGTGCTCAAGCACCTGCGCGGCAAGATCGCCACCTTCAACGGGCACGTCCGCGCCGTCGCCGACCGGTACGGCTGTCCCGTGCTCGACCTGTGGTCCCTGAAGTCCGTGCAGGACCGCAGGGCCTGGGACGGCGACCGGCTCCATCTCTCCCCGGAGGGGCACACACGGGTGGCCCTGCGCGCCGGGCAGGTCCTCGGCCTCGACGTGCCGGCCGATCCGGAGCAGCCCTGGCCGCTCCTCCCGCCGCGCGGCGCCCTCGACGTACGGCGCGACGACGTGCACTGGGCCCGCGAGTACCTGGTGCCCTGGATCGGGCGCCGGCTGCGCGGGGAGTCCTCCGGCGACCATGTGATCGCCAAGGGCGCGCTCTCCCCCGACGACATCAGGATGCGCATCGCGGCCGTCGCGTAGCCGGTCCGGGATCACTCTTGGCACGCGGGGGAGCGGCCGGCCGTCGGCGTCGTACGGCGGGCCGCTCCACCAGTGAGGTGATCGCACGGGAGTGGCGTCGGGGCGGGGAACGGGGCCGGTGCTGGGATGACCGCACCCGCACCGTCCGCCCCGACGCTTTCGAGGACCGGTCCCGTATGCGCCTTTCCCGTACGTCCGTCGCCTCGGCGCTCGTCGCCCTGCTCGCCCTCGGCGGTCCGGCGCTCACCGCGCCCACGGCAGCGGCGCTGCCCGCCCGCCCCGCGGCCGCAGCCGACGCCGTGGGGGCCGGCGCCGTACCGGCCGGCGCCGCCACCGTGACCGTGACCGGCGAGGGCAGCGCGAGCGCGGAGCCCGACCTCGCGGTCGTCGGCGCGGGCGTCGAGGCCACCGCCAAGACCCCGCAGGCCGCGATGGACGCGCAGAGCAGCGCGGCCGCCGCGCTGCTCGCCGCGGTCCGCGCCGAGGGCGTCCCCGAGCGGGACATCCGCACCGAGAGCGTCTTTCTCCGTCCCGTCCACGACCACACGGGCGGCGCCTCCCGGCTGACGGGCTACCAGGCCGCCCAGTCCTTCACCGTCAAGGTGCGCCAGGTGTCGAGGACCGGCGCAGTCCTTCAGGCGGTCACGGACGCCGCGGGCGACGCGGCACGCATCGGCTTCGTGGTCTTCGACGTCTCCGACCCGGCCCCGCTGCAGGCCCGCGCACGGGAGGCCGCGCACGCCGACGCGCGGGCCAAGGCCGAGCAGTACGCCCGCCTCAGCGGCCGCGGCCTGGGCCGGCTGATCTCGCTCAGTGAGGACGCGTCCACGACGCCGCGCCCCGTCCCCTCGGCCGGGGACACGCCCGGCGCCGGCATGGCCGCGGTGCCCGCGGCACCCGGCGAGATCCGGGCGACGGCGACGGTGACGGCGGTCTACGCGCTGGACTGAGCACCGCCCAGGCCGCACGGCCCCTCCGCGAAGTCGGCGGTCCTGGCCGCCTTCGCGGTCCGGGGTCCAGCCCGACCCGAGCGGCCGGTGAGCGGTCAGCGTGGACCTCGGCGCGGACTCGCTGCGGGACGGCGCGCCCGTACTGCACCGGGAGCACGCCCTGCGCCCCGGGTCGGGGCCACGCCACCTCGCCTTCCACCCGGCGGGCCGGCACGCCTACGTCGTCAACGCTTGCGGCCGTGGCACGGACGGGCGTGCGGCTCCGACGAGGCGTTCAGCCCCGCCGTCTTCCGTCTTCCGGCTCCCGGCCCTGGCCCCCGCTCTCCGGCCCCGGCCCCCGCCTTCCGGCCTGCGCGCTGTCGGCCGTCCTCCGTGCTGCCGGGAGGTCAGGATCCCTGTGTGCCGGAGGCGCCGGCCGCGCCGGAAGGATCGGAGGCGCCGGGAGACAGACCGAGTTCGCGGGTCAGGGCCTCCTCCACCCACTCCTGCGCCCGGGCCCGGGGCACCGCGCCCGCATAGGACGTCAGCTGTACGGCGAGTCCGTCCAGCAGGGCTGTCAGACGCAGGGCCGTGCCGGCCGGGTCCGGGCAGCGGAACTCGCCCGCGGCGACGCCCTCCGCGATCACCCCGGAGAGCGCGGCCTTCCACTCCCGGTCGAGATGGCGGGCGACCTCCCGCAGAGCCGGCTCGCGCAGCGACACCGCCCAGCCCTCGATCCACAGTCGCCAGCCCTTGGCCTGGCCGGTGGGCGCGTACCAGCGCACCGCCGACCGCAGTCGGCGCAGCGCCGTGGTGCGGCGGTCGACGAGCTTGCGCAGATGCGCCAGGTCGTCCTGGGCCGCGCGAGCGAACGCGTCGGCCACCAGCCGCTCCTTCGTCGAGAAGTGGTACAGCACCAGCGCGTTGCTCACCCCGAGGGACGCGGCCACGTCGGCGATCCTGACCGCCGCCACGCCCCGCGCCTCGATCTGCTCGATGGCCGCCCGCAGCATTTCCTCCCGCCGCTCGGCCACGCTCAACCGGACTCTCACCACGTCCGTCACCCTACACAGGGGCTGTGAGCTGCCCAGACGCCGTCATCGGCGGCTGCCGAACCGCTCCGTGACCGCCCGCAGCCGTTCCTTCGCCAGCGCGTGCGCGGCCGCCCGCGGGGTCTTCCCGTCGGCCTCCGCGCGGGCCAGCACCCGCTCCGTCAGGAGGCGCATCGAGCGGCGCGTGTAGCCGAAGGCCTCCTGTGCGTCCGCGCCGACGTCGCCGAAGAGCGTCCACCACCACCAGGCGTTCGTCCCGGAGTTGACGACGACGTCGGGCAGCACGCTCACCCCGCGTGCGTGCAGCAGTGCCTCCGCCTCCGGGAGGACCGGCATGTTCGCGGCCTCGGCGATCCAGCGTGCGGTGATGTGCTCCTGCTCCCGCACGCCGATCGCGTACGACACGGCGGCCGGCACCAGCACGTCGGCCTCCGCCGACAGCCAGGCGTCGCCTGCCAGTTCACGGTCGCCGGGGCGCAGCGCGGACCGGTCGACCGTGCCGTGGCCGTCCCGTGCGGCCAGCAGCGCCTCCACGTCGAGCCCACCGGGACGGACGATCGTGCCCTTGACGTCGGCGACGGCCACGACCGTCAGTCCCGCGCGCGTGAGGAAGCGTGCGGTGGCGCCGCCCATGGTGCCGAGCCCCTGGAGCGCGACCCGGGTCCCGGCGTACGGCACGCCGGCCCGGTCCAGGGCCGTCAGCACGGACTCGGCCACTCCGCAGCCGCCGACCAGCGCGTCGAGGCCGATGCCGTCCACCTCGACCGCGAAGGCGTCCGCCAGGCGCGCGCGGGCCGCGTGCGCGTCGTCCAGCAACGGATAGACGGCCTGCACGGACGAGACGAGACCCGCCTCGGCGGCGGCCCGGTCCACCAGGGCCTGGGTCAGTCCCAGGTCCTCGCCGGTGGTCCAGCAGCTCTCCACGTACGGACGCATCGCCCGCAGATAGCGCACCAGCATCCCGTACGCCCGCGGATCCCGTGGATCGCAGTCGATGCCGCCCTTGGCCCCGCCCAGCGGCACGTACGCCGCGTCGGGGTCGTAGTGCAGCGCCTCCTTGAGGCTCATGCCGCGGGCCAGGCCGGTCACCTCCGCCAGGGTGCAGCCCTCCCGCATCCGCAGTCCGCCGCTGCACACGCCGCGCACGAGACGGTCGACGACCAGGAAGCCCCGACGGCCGGTGACGTCGTCCGTCCAGGTCAGGGACAACAGGGGGGCGTCGGACACACGGACTCCAAGACCGGGGCGGTACTGAACAGTGGGTCAGTATCGGGGTGGGGTGAGAGGGCTGTCGACGCGTTGTCGGACGAGGCGACCATAATGGAATGCCTCAGCGACTCCACCTGGAGGTACCGTGTCCGGTTTCCGTCCCCTGAGCTCCGGGCTCCGCGGTCTGCAGCCCGAGGCCTTCGGCGCGGATCCGAGCGGTGAGCGCCTGGCGCGCATCCGCAGATCGCCCCACTACGAGGACGGCGTCTTCAAGAACCCCGGCGGCCCCGCGCGCACGCGCCCCTCGGGCTCGATGCTGGACTTCGCCAAGGTCTTCTTCGACAAGGAGCAGCGCCCCCGGCGGGCTCCCGCAGGCACCGTGCCGGTGCACGCCACCACCCTCGCCGACCTCGCCAAGCCGCCGGTCACCGGCCTCAGGACGACCTGGATGGGGCACTCCAGCGTGCTCGCGGAGATCGACGGGCAGCGGGTGCTGTTCGATCCCGTCTGGGGTGAGCGCTGCTCCCCGTTCGCCTTCGCGGGACCGCGGCGCCTGCACCCGGCGCCGCTTCCGCTGGCCGCGCTCGGCCCGGTCGACGTGGTCGTCATCTCGCACGACCACTACGACCACCTGGACCTGCCCACGATCAAGGCGCTGGCCGGCACGGACACCCTGTTCGCGGTGCCGCTCGGCGTGGGCGCCCATCTCGAGCACTGGGGCGTGTCCGCGGGGCGGCTGCGCGAGCTGGACTGGCACGAGGCGACCGAGGTCGGCGGGCTGACCCTGACGGCCACCCCGGCCCGCCACTTCTGCGGCCGAGGGCTGCGCAACAGCCAGCACACCCTGTGGGCCTCGTGGGTGGTGGCGGGCGCGGAGCACCGGATCTTCCACAGCGGGGACACCGGTTACTTCGACGGTTTCCGGGACATCGGCGCCGCGCACGGCCCGTTCGACGCGACGATGATCCAGATCGGGGCGTACTCCGACTTCTGGCCCGACATCCACATGACGCCCGAGGAGGGCATGCGGGCCCACCTCGACCTCCAGGGCGGCGTCGGCGGTGTGATGACGCCGATCCACTGGGCCACCTTCAACCTGGCCACGCACGCGTGGGCCGAGCCGGGGGAGGGCACGCTGGCCGCCGGGCGCGCCGCGGGGGCGCGGGTCGCCCTGCCCCGCCCGGGTGAGCCGTTCGAGCCCACCGCCGAGACCGTTCCGCAAGAGCCGTGGTGGCGCGGTGTGGCCATGGCTCCCGCCGGGGGATGGCGGCCGCTGGACGATCCGGCACCCAAGGCCAATGCCGATACCCAGAGTGACATCGAGGCGGGCGCCACCGAGGACGGCGAGGCGCCGGAGGCGGTTCCGGCGGGCTGACCGGAATACCGGGACGCTCGACCGTGCGGGCCGGGGGCGCATCGCCCCCGCCCCGCGCAGTCATTTCTGGACCGCTTCTGACCAGGTCTGATTGAAATTTCTTCGTGCTGCTTCGCGGGACGCGCGGGTCTATCGCTCTGTCGTGCGAAGCCTCATACCAGAGCGGGACGCTCCCTGGGGGACTTTGTCAACTGCCCACCGCACATGATGGGTTGCCGACTACTGTGAGTGGCCATCGGGCGACACCGGGCCGTATTTCCCGGCTCTCCCGACCGACGACCCGGCCTGACGGACCAGTACGAGGACACCGATGTCTCACCTCCGCGCACCCGCCGCACGAGCAGACCGCCGTGAGGGCGGGCGGCACGGGCGGCCCGTCCCCCGCATCGCCCCGGCGACGGCCGAGACGCACATACGGTCCCAGTTGGTGCGGCTCGCCGTGCTCCCCCCGACCGCCGTGGCGCTGAGCGCCTGCGCGGTGGTGCTGTTCACGGTGCGCTCCAGCGGCATGCGCCCGGGCCCGACCCTGTGGGCGGTCCTGGTGGGCGCCGCCGCGGTGACCGGCGTCGGGATCGTGATCGCGGCGGTGGCCGCCGACCGCGCGTCGCGCTCCGTCAGCGACCGCCTTGCCGCGCTGCGCCGCAGCAGCGCACGCGGCGAGGCCGACCTGCGCGGCGTCATCGAGGCGCTGCGCCGCGGCGAGCTCCCCCCGCAGCGCGCGTCGCGGGGCGGACCGCCGGCCGGCGCCGACGACTTCGAACTGCTCGCGGCCGACCTGGCACACGCCCACGACGGGGCCGTCACCGCCGTCGTGCAGGCCGCACAGCTGTCGAGCCAGGCCGGCAGCGAACAGAAGCTGGAGGTGTTCGTCAACCTCGCGCGGCGTCTGCAGTCCCTGGTGCACCGCGAGATCTCGATCCTCGACGAGCTGGAGAACGAGATCGAGGACCCCGACCTGCTCAAGGGCCTCTTCCACGTCGACCACCTCGCCACCCGCATCCGCCGGCACGCCGAGAACCTCGCCGTTCTCGGCGGGGCCGTGTCGCGCCGGCAGTGGAGCAACCCGGTCCCCATGACCGAGGTGCTGCGCTCCGCCATCGCCGAGGTCGAGCAGTACGCCCGCGTGAAACTCGTCCCGCCCATCGACGGCGAACTGCGCGGCCACGCCGTGGCCGACGTCATCCACCTGCTCGCCGAACTCGTCGAGAACGCCACGGTGTTCTCCGCGCCGCACACCCAGGTGCTGCTGCGGGCCAACCTCGTCACCTCCGGGCTGGCCGTCGAGGTCGAGGACCGCGGGCTCGGCCTGCCGGTCGAGGAACAGAGCCGGATGAACGCCCTGCTCGCCGACCCCGACCAGGTCAACGTCGGCCGGCTGCTGGCCGACGGGCGCATCGGCCTGTTCGTCGTCTCCCAACTGGCCAGGCGGCACGGCATCCGGGTCCGTCTGCAGAGCAACATCTACGGGGGCGTCCAGGCCGTCCTCGTCGTGCCGCAGGCCCTGCTCGGCTCCGCGCCGGGCGTCCTCACGGCGGTGGCACCGGGCCCCGACACCGACGGCGCGGGACAGCCGCTCGCGCCCGTCGCGGCTCCCGCGGCGACCCCGGCGGCGACGCCGCGCACGACGGCCTCGGCCCGGCCGCCCCTGCCCGCGTCGCCTCCGGCCCGACCCGGCCGCCCCGGGCCGCGGCTCGTCGCCGGCGCCGACCGGACGACGGCACGGGACTCCAGAGGCGCGGGCCGGTCGTTCGCCCCCGCCGGCGCCCCCGCCCCGGCGCACGTCACGGCCACGGCGCACACGCGGACCGAGTACGCGGCGGCCCAGCCACACCTGCAGACGCAGGGCGCCGCGTCCGTCGGCGCGTCGGGCGCCGGTCTGCCGGGGGAGGCCCGGGTCCCGTCCGACACGGGCCGACCGCCGGAGCCGACCGCGTCGTCGCAGGCCCGGAACGCATCCGGGTCCGGAGGCCCCGAGGGCCGGCCGTCACCGCAGGACGCCTCCGCGTCCGGGCGCGCAGGTCACCTCCCGCAGCCGCCCGGGACCGGCGCGCCGCGGGGCGACGGCGACCGGCCCGCCCCGCTCCCCGTCCGCGGCGCCCGGGCGGCGCGGCCCAATCCGGCCGAGGCTGTGCCCGGCATCCGGAGCGGCGACCGGCCCGTCGTCGAGGAGCACGAGGGCATCGCGCCCACCCCGCGCGTCGGCACGGTGCGCGGCACCATGGGCAAGCCCCACCTGCCCCGACGCCGTGCCCAGGAGCACATCGTCCCCCAACTGCGCGGCGGCCCGGCCCCCCGTCCGGACATCGAACCGTCCGCCGGTCACGACCCCGGTCTGATGGCCGCCTTCCAACGCGGCGTCGGCCTCGCCGAGGCCCAGCAGAGCCTGGAGGCGGACGCGGCGGAGCCGTCGTCCCCGTACCTGCTGCTGCCGGACTCCCCGGAGCCGGCCGCCCGCCCCGAGCCGTACCGATCGGAGCCGACGGCGCGCCCCGAGCCGCATGGGTCGCACCCGCCCGTCCGCGCCGAGCCGTACGGGTCGCACCCGACAGGCCGCCCCGAGCCCTACGGGTCGCAGCCGGGCGTCCGGCCCGAGCCCTACCCGGCCGGGCAGCCCTGGGACACGGGCTCGTTCCGCCCGCCGGCTCAGGGGCGCGGCGAGCATCCGGGCGACGCCGGTCACGGCGGCGACGCGACGGCCGCAGCCGCGCGGGGCGTCCCGCTCCCGCTCCTGCCCCCCGCGCCGTTCCCCATGGACGCACGGCCGGCGCACCGGCCCGGGATATCCGAGGCGCGCCCCGCGCACGCCGCCGCGCCCCCCGAGGCGTACGGCGCGCGGGACGGACTGGACCTGCCCGAACCCGACCGATCCACCGCCCGGCACGACGGGAGCGCACCAGCCGGATGAGCCCTGCGAGCACCCCCACCCCCACCCCCAGCGCTCCCGCAGACCTTCGTAACCCAAGGAGTCGATCCACCATGGCGAGCGATGCGCCGACCGGCCATGTATCCGACCTCGACTGGCTGATGAGCGGCCTCGTGCAGCGCGTGCCGCACACCATGAGCGCGGTGCTGCTGTCCTGCGACGGACTGGTGAAGTCGGTCCACGGCCTCGATGCCGACAGCGCCGACCACATGGCGGCGCTTGCGTCCGGCCTGTACTCCCTCGGCCGCAGCGCCGGAGTTCGGTTCGCCGACGGCGGCGACGTCCGGCAGGTGGTCGTCGAACTCGACTCGACGCTGCTGTTCGTCACCACGGCCGGCTCCGGCACGTGCCTCGCGGTGCTCGCCGGACGTGAGGCCGACGCCGCCGTGCTCGGCTACGAGATGTCGATGCTGGTGAAGAGCGTCCGGCCGTATCTGATGACCGCGCCCCGGCAGCACGCCGTCGAACCGTCGGTGATGGGACCTTGAGGGTGGCGGCGGCCGGCGACGGGCCCTGGCTGGACGATGCGGCCGGACGGCTGGTGCGCCCTTTCACGGTCAGCGGCGGCCGTACCAGGCCCAGCGTCGCCCTCGACCTCATGTCGCAGGTGATGGCCACCGGCACGGCACCCCTCGGCTACCTCGGACCGGAACACGCACTGGCGCTCGACCTGACCCGTGCGCCCGTGTCGGTCGCCGAGATCGCGGCCCATCTGAAGCTCCCGGCGGCGGTCACCAAGGTGCTGCTGTCGGACCTTCTGGACTGCGGGGCGCTGACCACCAAACCCCCCGAGTACCACCACATCCCCACCGACCGGGCCCTTCTGGAGGCAGTGCTCGATGGACTACGACGACAGCTCTGAGCACGACGACGCGTACGAGGCGTACGGTGCGCACCGCCGCCCCGCAGCGCACGACGGCGGCGGCTCGGACCCCTTTCCCACCGCACTGAAGATCCTGGTCGCGGGCGGCTTCGGCGTCGGCAAGACGACCTTCGTGGGCGCCGTGAGCGAGATCGCGCCGCTCAGCACGGAGGAGCTGCTCACCACCGTCAGCGCCGCGACCGACAACCTCGACGGCATCGAGAACAAGGTCGAGACGACCGTCGCCATGGACTTCGGCCGGATCAGCCTCGACCCACAGCATGTGCTGTACCTGTTCGGGACGCCCGGACAGGAGCGGTTCTGGTTCATGTGGGACGAGTTGTCCGAGGGCGCCCTCGGCGCGGTCATCCTCGCCGACACCCGGCGCCTCGAGGAGTGCTTCGCGGCCGTCGACTTCTTCGAGGAACGCGGCCTCGCCTTCATCGTCGCCGTCAACGAGTTCGACGGCTCCCACCGCTACGACCCCGAGGAGGTGCGGGCCGCCATCGACCTGGACCCGGAGATCCCCGTGGTGCGCTGCGACGCGCGGATCTCCGCCTCCGGCGTCCAGACCCTGCTCACCCTCGTCAAACACCTCATCGCCCACGCGCCGGCCGCACCCCAGCCGAGCCGCGGCGCGCACATGTGACGCCCGCACACAACGCCCCGGAGCCGCATATGACGTTCGTCCACAGTGACGGAGCCCGGCCATGAGCTACGACCCACCGCGTCCGGTCGGTCGTCTGCTGCTCACGCCGGAGGACAGAGAGGCTCCCGCCCGTGCCCGCAGGCTGCGCCGACTCGGCCTCGGGGAACAGCCCGAACCCGCGCTCGACGCCTTCGCGGACCGCCTCGCAGAGGTGACCGGAGCGTCGTACGCCATGGTCAACTTCCTCGACGGGGAACGGCAGTTCTTCGCCGGGCTGCACACCCCGCAGGGCGGCCGGGCCGCGCGGGGCGGCAAACCGGAGGTGGGCCGCCGACTGCCCCGCGAGTACGGCTACTGCCCGCACGTCGTCGTCCGGCGCAAGGCGCTGGTCCTGGAGGACGTCGGCGACTACCCGCGCTTCGCGGGCAACCCGGTGGTCGACGAGTACGGCATCCGCTCCTATCTCGGCGCCCCGCTCATCGACACCACCGGGATGGTGCTGGGCACCGTGTGCGTCGCCGCCCTCGCGCCCCGGCCCTGGGGAAAGGCCGGACTGGAGACCATCAAGGCCACGGCCGCCGACCTCGTCGGACGGCTGCAGCGGCGCGACGCCGGCGATCTCCCGCCCTGAGCGCACGTCAGGGGGCGCGCCAGACGTTGTCGAACGCCGCCTTCTCGATGGACCGCCGCTGCCGGACGGCCTCGAGTTCCGTCACCGCGTCGGCGACCGTCGCCACCACCGTGACGACCGCTTCGCCGAGGGTGTCCGGGAGGCCGCCGGCGGGCTCCTCGCGCAGACCGACGGCGGCCGCCAGCCCGGCGAGGACCGGCTCCTCGGACGCCCAGCGTGCGGTGGCGCCGCTGCGGTCCGGCGAGTCCACGGGCGTGGTCCGCGCGCCGATCAGACGACGCGGCCGGCCGAGCACGCCGTCCGCCTCCAGCCGGGCCGTGTAGGCGGCGGCCAGGTCGCGTCCGCGACGCCACAGCCAGTCCTCGACCGACTCGTACGGCGGCTCCCGCAGCAGCGCCGAGGCGGCCTCCCGCAGGAGCGGATCGCGCGGCGCCGACAACGGGCCGGGCACGAGGAGGCCGCCGTCCACGGCGAGCACTCCGGCCTCGGCCAGATCGAGCGCCTCGGCGCCCGCGAGGGCGAGCGACAGATCGCCCTGCCCGACGGGTCGGGCAGCCGTCATGTCGATCGCGACGATCATCAGGTCCCGTGCTGTGGTCATCGGGGGCTCCACGTCAGTCGGCCGGCCTCGTGCGGGTTGCGGTCCAGGGTGGCACGGCCCACCGTGGTGTGCGGAAGCCGGACCAGGCGAGCGCGGCCGAGCGGGTGAAACGCGGGTGAACGCGGTGGGACCCGTGAGAACCCGTGTGAAGCAGAGCTGTGGCGGTGCTTAAGAAAAGCTCGATGGACCTGGCCGGGCGGAGTGCGGCAGATTGCTGGGCGAATCCACCCGTCTTCCCGGATGCGGGGCCTGTCGGCCTGCCCGCGCCGGGCCCTCATCACAGGAGCCGTTGCGTTGAAGGCGCTGGTCAAGGAGAAGGCGGAGCCCGGGCTGTGGCTCGGGGACGTTCCGGAGCCCGTGGTGGGGCACGGCGACGTGCTGATCAAGGTGCTGCGCACCGGCATCTGCGGCACCGACCTGCACATCCGTTCTTGGGACGGCTGGGCGCAGCAGACGATCAGCACGCCCCTGGTGCTCGGGCACGAGTTCGTCGGCGAGGTCGTCGACACCGGCCGGGACGTCACGGACGTCGCCGTGGGCGACCGGGTCAGCGGCGAGGGTCACCTCGTCTGCGGCAGGTGCCGCAACTGCCTCGCCGGACGCCGTCATCTGTGCCGGGCCACCGTCGGCCTCGGCGTCGGGCGGGACGGAGCCTTCGCCGAGTACGTCGCCCTGCCCGCGTCCAACGTGTGGGTGCACCGGGTGCCGGTGGACCTCGACGTCGCGGCGATCTTCGACCCCTTCGGCAACGCGGTCCACACCGCGCTGTCCTTCCCGCTCGTCGGCGAGGACGTCCTGATCACCGGCGCCGGGCCGATCGGCCTGATGGCCGCCGCAGTCGCCCGGCACGCCGGAGCGCGCAACGTCATGATCACGGACGTCAGCGAGGAGCGGCTGGACCTGGCCCGCAAGATCGGGGCGAGTCTCGCGCTGAACGTCTCCAGGGCGTCCATCGCCGACGGACAGCGTGAGCTGGGGCTGCGCGAGGGCTTCGACGTCGGCCTGGAGATGTCCGGCCGGCCCGAGGCGATGCGCGACATGATCGCCAACATGACGCACGGCGGCCGGATCGCGATGCTGGGGCTGCCCGCCGAGGAGTTCGCCGTCGACTGGGCCCGGGTCGTCACGTCCATGATCACCATCAAGGGCATCTACGGCCGGGAGATGTTCGAGACCTGGTACGCGATGTCGGTGCTGCTGGAAGGCGGTCTCGACCTCGCCCCCGTGATCACCGGCCGGTACGGCTACCGCGACTTCGAGGCGGCGTTCGCCGACGCGGCGAGCGGCCGCGGCGGCAAGGTCATCCTCGACTGGACCGCCTGAGCCGTCCGCTTCCGCCGCTTCCGAGTGCTTCCTAGGAGTTTTCCGATGTTCGACTCCGTGCGCGACGACCTGCGCGCCACCCTCGACGAGATCCGCGCCGCCGGTCTGCACAAGCCCGAGCGGGTGATCGGCAGCCCGCAGTCCGCGACCGTCGCCGTGACCGCGGGCGGCCGGCCGGGCGAGGTCCTCAACTTCTGCGCCAACAACTACCTGGGGCTCGCCGATCACCCCGAGGTGATCGCCGCCGCCCACGAGGCCCTGGACCGCTGGGGCTACGGCATGGCGTCCGTGCGGTTCATCTGCGGGACGCAGGAGGTGCACAAGGAGCTGGAGGCGCGGCTGTCCGGGTTCCTCGGCCAGGAGGACACGATCCTGTACTCCTCCTGCTTCGACGCCAACGGCGGCGTCTTCGAGACGCTCCTCGGCCCCGAGGACGCGGTGATCTCCGACGCCCTCAACCACGCCTCGATCATCGACGGCATCCGGCTGTCCAAGGCCCGTAGGTTCCGGTACGCCAACCGTGATCTCGCGGATTTGGAACGGCAGTTGAAGGACGCCTCGGACGCGCGGCGCCGGCTCGTCGTCACCGACGGCGTGTTCTCCATGGACGGATATCTGGCGCCCCTGGCCGAGATCTGCGACCTCGCCGACCGCTACGACGCCATGGTCATGGTCGACGACTCGCACGCCGTGGGCTTCGTCGGCCCCGGCGGCCGCGGGACGCCCGAGCTGCACGGCGTGATGGACCGCGTGGACATCCTCACCGGCACCCTGGGCAAGGCGCTGGGCGGCGCGTCCGGCGGCTATGTGGCCGCCCGCGCGGAGATCGTCGCCCTGCTCCGTCAGCGCTCGCGCCCGTACCTGTTCTCGAACACCCTCGCCCCGGTCATCGCCGCGGCCTCCCTGAAGGTCCTCGACCTGCTGGAGTCGGCGGACGACCTGCGGGTGCGGCTCGCCGAGAACACCGCGCTGTTCCGCCGCCGGATGACGGCCGAGGGCTTCGACGTGCTCCCCGGCGAGCACGCCATCGCCCCCGTGATGATCGGCGACGCGGCGAAGGCGGGCCGGATGGCGGAACTGCTGCTGGAGCGCGGGGTGTACGTGATCGGGTTCTCGTACCCCGTGGTCCCGCAGGGACAGGCCCGCATCCGCGTCCAGCTGTCCGCCGCGCACTCCACGGCCGACGTCGACCGCGCCGTCGACGCGTTCGTCGCGGCCCGGGCGGAGCTGGAGGAGTCCGCGGCAGCGACGGCCTGACCGCGGGGCTCCGCACGCACGGCGGCCCGGAACGGGCGGCGGACCTCGGCCGGGAACCGGCAGCGTTCCGCGGCCTGCCGTCCGTCCGTCCGAACCGGGGGCGGCGGGCTGTGGGCCGCTCGTGGACGGTCCGGTCGGACCGTGGTCCTGAGGGCCCCGACATATTGCGATAATCGATCCCATGATCGAAGCGCGGCGGCTCCACATCCTCCGTGCGGTGGCCGACCACCGCACCGTGACGGCGGCGGCCGCCGCGCTGTATCTCACCCCGTCCGCGGTCTCCCAGCAGCTGGCGGCCCTGGAACAGGAGACCGGCCACCGGCTGGTCGAGCGTGGCGCCAAGGGCGTGCGGCTCACCCCCGCCGGCGAGATCCTGCTCGGTCACACCAACGCCGTCCTCGCCCAGCTGGAGCGGGCCGAGGCGGAGCTGGCCGCGTACAGCTCCGGCGCGGCCGGCACGGTCACGGTCGCGGCCTTCGCTACCGGCATCGCCCTCGTGGTGGCTCCCGCGGTGGCGCGGCTCGCCCGCACCGCCCCGGGGATACGGATGCGCGTCCAGGACGCCGAGGGCGACGCCAGCCTGCCGATGGTGCTCGACCGGCAGGTCGACGTCGCCGTGGCGGTCGAGTACCGCGGGGCCCCGGCCGCCGACGATCCTCGCCTGACGCATCTGGCGCTCTACGCCGAGCCCTTCGACGCGGTGGTGCCCGTCGCCCACCGGCTCGCCGACGCCGCCGAGGTCCCGCTGGCCGAGCTGGCCAAGGACATCTGGATCGGCCCCTACCCCGGCAACCCCTGCCACGACGTGGTCGTTCTGGCCTGCGAGAACGCCGGCTTCCAGCCCCGTATGGAGCACTCCTCCGACGACTTCCGCGCGGTCGTCGCGCTGGCCTCGGCTGACGCGGGCGTGGCGCTCGTCCCACGTTCGGCGCTGCGCGGCATGGACCTCACGGGGGTGGTCGTCCGGCCGGTCGACGGCGTAGCCCCGACCCGGCGCGTCTTCGCGGCCGTCCGCCGGGGCGCCGAGGAGCACCCGCTGATCCGGCCGGTGCTGGAGGCCCTCGGCGAGGCCGCCGCGGTGTGAGGCCCCTCCGCGGCGCCGGGCCCGCTGCGGTGCCAGGCCTGCGGTGTGGGGCTCGCTGCGGTATGACGCCCGGCCGTGTGAGGGCTGCGTAACACCGGCGTCTCATATCAGGGATACATTCCCGGATATGAGACACGATGCGGACGTGCGGACGCCCGACCCGGTCGACGCACGGCTGGCCGGCCGGCTGGCCGAGCTGCGCGCCGAACACGGCTGGTCGCTGGGGGAGTTGGCCGAGCGCAGCGGAATCAGCCGGTCCACCCTCTCGCGCGCCGAGCGGGCGGAGATCAGCCCGACGGCTTCGCAGCTCAACCGCCTGTGCCACGTCTACGGGCGGACCATGTCGCGCCTGCTCGGCGAGGTCGAGGCGGAGCCCGCCCCGGTGGTGCGCGCCGGCGAGCAGCCGGTCTGGGCAGACCGGGCCTCCGGGTTCGTCCGGCGCTCCGTGTCGCCTCCGCACCCGGCGCTGCGCGGCGAGCTCGTCGAGGGGCGGCTCGCCGTCGGCGCGGACATCGCCTACGACCGGCCGCCCGTGACGGGCCTGGAACAGCATGTATGGGTGCTGGACGGCGTCCTCGAGGTGACGGCCCAGGACACCGTGCACCGCCTCGGCGCCGGGGACTGCCTGCGGCTGCGGGTGTGGGGGCCCACCCGGTTCCGGTGCGCCGGCGACGCCGAGGCGCGGTACGTGCTGGCGGTGGTGCTCCCGTGATCCCGACCCGCCTCGACGCCCCCCGACTGCTCGACCGCGCGCAGGAACTGGCCGGCCTGCTGATCGACACGGTGGACGGCGGCGCCTCGGTGGGCTTCCTCGCCCCGCTGGACCGGGCGGACGCCGTCGCCTGGTGGCGTGAGCGGGCACAGCAGGTCGCCGCCGGACGCCTCGCGGTCTGGGCCGCGCTGGACGGCGACCGGGCCGTGGGCACCGTGAGCCTGGCCTTCGCCGACAAGCCCAACAGCCGTCACCGCGCCGAACTCGTCAAACTCATGGTGCACCGGGAAGCCCGTGGCAGGGGCCTCGCCCGCATCCTGCTCGGCGCCGCCGAGAAGGCCGCCGCCGCGGCCGGCGTCACCCTCCTGCACCTGGACACGGAGACCGGCAGCCCCGCCGAACACCTCTACCGCGCCACCGGGTGGACCAGGGCGGGGGAGGTCCCCGACTACGCGGCGAACCCGTACGGAGTGCTGCGGCCGACCACCCTGTACTACAAACACGTCGCCGCGGGGTGACTGTCAGCGGCAGCCGATACCGTGCGGAGCATGCCGGACGCCGAAGACGTACGCCGTATCGCCCTGTCCCTGCCGGACACCACGGAGAAGACCGCCTGGAGCATGCCCACCTTCCGCGTCGCGGGGAAGATGTTCGCCACCCTGCCCGAGGAGGAGACCTCCCTCGCCGTGCGCTGTCCCAAGGAGGAGCGGGACGAACTGGTGCTGGCGGAGCCCGGGAAGTTCTGGATCGCCGACCACGAGGCCCAGTTCGCCTGGGTGCGGGCCCGGCTGTCCGCTCTCGAGGACGAGGAGGAGCTGCGGGACGTCCTCGCCGACTCCTGGCGGCAGGCGGCTCCGCAGCGTCTGCTGGAGGCCTATCCGGACCTCGGCGTCGCCCGCGACGGCTGACCCGCCCGGCGGCTGCGGCCCGGTAAACGGGTGCGCGACCACCGACCCGAGTGCGGTATGGTTTCCATGCACGTTCGGCCAGGGGAAACCCCAGGTCAGGCGGGCAACGGGACGTGGCGCAGCTTGGTAGCGCACTTGACTGGGGGTCAAGGGGTCGCAGGTTCAAATCCTGTCGTCCCGACTGGAGACAGTCGCAGGTCAGGGCCGGTTTCGGAGGCATCCGAAACCGGCCCTTGGTCGTTCCCGGGGACCGTGCCGGGCCCGGACGCTCGGCGTGCCGCGCGTCCGGTGTCCGTACCGAGGCCGCACTGTCACGGGAGCCCGCGGTGTCGGCCGGGCGTCCCGTGGCCGGCGCCACGCAGGACGGCCTGCGCCGAGGACAGGCGTTCCCTCTCGTCGCGGTCGCCGGCGGTGCCGCTCGCGACGTCGTCCGCCCAGCCGAGCAGCTGGTGGAGGTGAGGGTCGGTCGCGTCGGCGACGATGTGAGGCTCCCCCACGACGACCTCGCCGCCCGTTCCGTCGAGGGCGATGAGCGTCCCCTCGGGCAGGGTGCGCCCGCCCGCCCGGACGCAGCCGTCGGCGACGTCGACGGTGAGGCCCGTGGCCCCCACGACGGCGGGCTTTCCCATCGCACGCGCCACCACGGCCGCGTGGCTGGTCGGCCCGCCGCGTGCGGTGACGACCCCGGTCGCGGCCGCCAGGCCGTGCAGGTCGAGCGGGGAGGTCTCCGGCCGCAGCAGGACGACCGGTCCGCACGCCGCCAGCCGCGCCGCGCTGTCGGCGGTGGTCGCCACCCGGCCGACGGCGACTCCCGGAGAGGCTCCGAGCCCCCGGGTGAAGACGTCCCGGGGGTCGATGGCCGTGATCCGCGGCGTCCGCACCTGGGCGAGGTGCTGCGGTGAGACGCGCAACAGCGCCTCGTCACGCCCGATCGTTCCCGCCTCGGCGAGATCGACCGCGACCCGTACCGCGGCACGCCCGACGAATCGCCCGGGACGCACCTGGAGGATCCACAACTCGCCTGCCTCGAAGGTGAACTCGACGTAGCACGCGTCGCGGTAGTGCTCCTCCAGCTGATCCAGGGCGGTCAACAGGCGGGCCCAGACGGCGGGTTCCCGGCCGGCCAGCTCGCGCAGGGGTCCGGTCAGCGAGGCGCCGGAGACGACGTCCTCGCCCTGGCGGCCGAACAGAACCTCGCCGAACGGGACATGCTCACCGGTGTTGGGGTCGCGGCTGAAGGCGACACCCGTACCGCTGTGCTCGTCGCGGTTGCCGAACACCATCGCCTGCACGGTCACGGCCGTGCCGAGGTCGCCCGGGATGTCGTGCAGCGCGCGGTAGGTCTTGGCGCGCGGGGTGTCCCAGGACGAGAGGACCGCCTCGACGGCGAGCTCCAACTGCCGGGCCGCGTCCTCGGGAACCGGCTCGCCGCTGTGTTCGCGGATGAGCCGCTCGACCTCGTGGATCGCCGCCTCGAAGTCGCCCGGGTCGCCGTCGCGCCCGGCGATCGCCCGGTCCACGCTCGCCAGGCTCTCCTGGCCCACGCCCACGACCTGGGAGGCGAAGCCGGTCAGGAACCGCAGCCGCGAGTCCAGCGCGAAACGCGGGTCGCCCATCTCCTCGGCCAGCGCGGCCGTGGCCCGGGAGGTGAGCCCGAGGTTGAGGACGGTGCTCATCATGCCGGGCATCGACACCTTGCCGCCGGAGCGGACCGACACCGCCAGCGGGCGCTCCGAGCCGCCGAGCTCGCGGTGCGTGGCGGCCTCCAACTCGGCCACGGCGGTCGTGAGTTCGGCGGCGAGGCCGTGGGGCAGCCGCCTGGTGCGGAGGTAGGCGCGGCATGCCTGCGTACCGATGACGAACCCCGGTGGCACGGGCAGCCCCAGACGCCGGAGCACGATGAGCCCGTGCGCCTTGCCGCCCAGGACGTCCGCCGTCTCCTCGACCTCTGCCGAGAGCGGGTGGATGAAGGTCATCGCGTCGTCATCTCTGCGTCGCCTCTGCTGCTTCGGCTGCGGGGGAAGAGGGGGGTGCCACGGGCGGCGGCCGGTGGGTTCAGTGGCGTGGGATGCCGAGCGTGGCCAGCAGGTCCTCGTGCAGCTGGAACCACACGGTGTGGTACGAGGCGGTGCTGTCCGTCAGGTACTCCGGCGCGCCGGACCTCGCGCGGGCGAGCGCGTCCGCGAGGCGGACCGGATAGCGCCGGAACCGGAGCAGGGCCGCGGAAAGCTCCGCGCACAGGGGCTCGGCACGCTGGTGGAACTCCGTGAACCGGTCGAGGACACGGGCGTCGTAGGAGGAGTCGCTGTGGTCGTTCATCGTCATGGAGCCGTCGACGATGTGGGTCTGCCATGCCGTGCAGAGGTCGAGGAGTTCGGGGTTGAGCACGAGGAACCGGTCGAAGGCCGCGGTCAGAGCGGGTCGCGCACCGGCCGTCGCCACCTCCTCGGCGATCCGCTCGGCGTCCGCGGCGCGGCCCGCGTCCGTGAGACCCCAGCCGCCGAACTCGCCCGCGGTGCGCGTGACGAGCCCGGCGACGGCGAGGTCGATCAGTTCCGACTCGACGTCGGACTCGGGCAGTCCTGTCGCCCCGGCCACTGCGGACAGGCCCGAGAAGCCGATGCAGCGAAGGGCGTGGAGCACCAGCAGATCGGCGCCGGTGGCGTGGGACGGAACGGGTCGGGTCATGGTGCGGCCCCATCGGGTGTGGTGTGGGAGACGTCTGCGGTGGTGAGGCCCTGGGCGGCGGCGGCGGCGTGCGCGGCACCCGGTCCCTGGGCTCGGGTGACGATCGTGTCGTGCCGTACGCGGACGGCGTACTCGGTGGTGTCGTCGGCGTCCGGTACGCCGACGGCCGACGCCAGCAGGGTCCGCTCGTCGAGGACGACGCGCAGGCGCGGCCGGTCCTCGGGGTCGAAGGCGCGCCCGAGGCAGCGGGCGAAGTCGCCGATTCTCAGCCGGACGAGGCGTCCGATCCCGGCGGGGTCGGCCGTGGTGACGGCCACGGTGATCAGATCACCGGCCCGTGCGCTGCGGACGGCCTCTTCGGCGGCTTCGAGACGGCGGGCGCCGAGGACCGTGATCACACCGTCTCCGGCGAATCCGACCATGCGCCCGCTGAGCAGGTCCCGCAGCTCACGCGGCGGCTCCCATCGGTCCCGGCAGGCTCGAGCGGGCGGGACGTAGGGCAGGTGCGGGGGGTTCCAGGCGTCGGCGAGGGCGAGCCCGCCCAGGTGCGCGCAGGCCTGTGCGATGTCGAAGGGGTCGCCGAATCCGAGGGCCGGATCCGCCGACGCCCCGGGACCGTCCAGCAGCCGCAGGACCAGCTGAGCCCGCCGTACCTGTCGCGCGGGCGGCGTGCCGGTACAGGGGCGTGCATCCGGTGACTCCAGCGACTCCAGCGCGAGCGCCAGCAAGAGCGCCTCCAGGCGGGTCACCTGGCCGAACGCGGCACGGATCGGTTCGTCGTCGAGCACCTCGGTCAGTGAGCCCAGGTGCGCCCGGCCGGCGGAGGCGCTCTGGCCGGCCAGCGGCAGCCGTTCGAGCCAGATGCGGGCGAAGGCCTCCAGGGCCTCGGCGGTGGAGGTCCGGGCGTGCGGCCGCCCGCCCGCCTGCGGCGCTGCCGGGGGACGGATCCCGCCCGCGCCGCGGTGCTCCGCGGCGGCGCGCTCGAGCATGTCGATCAGCACGGCCAGATAGAGGGCGCGTTTGCTCGGGAAGTTCGAGTAGACCGCGCCACGCGTCAGTTCCGCCCGCTCGGCGATGCCGTCCACCTTCGCCGTGGCGTATCCGCGCTCGGCGAACTCGGCCTTCGCCGCGGTCAGCACGGCGGCGCGGGTGCGTTCCTGCTGTTGAGCCCGTGTCAGCCGGACCATCCGCGACCCCTTCCGTTCGTACGTCGCCGGCGTGCGCGCCGTCGCTTCAGCTGTTCGAGCGTCTCCGCTCGCACGACCGTGTCGATCGGCAGGACGGGCCGGGCGCTTCGCGAGCAGCCCACGTAGATGTTCAGAACATCTGGATGGTATCAACATTTCAGTGTCGAGGGTGTACCCGATGGTCCGCGCGCGGCGGTGCGTCGGACGGGCGATGCGCGGTTCCCGCCGGGGCCGGCGCACAGGTGTCACTTGCGTCCCGCCCGTCAGCAGTACGGGTGAATGGATCGACGGTTCCGATCGGGGGCGGTGGCGAGTCCCTACGGTTTCTGAGTGGATCCGGTGATTTTGCGGGAGAGGCCCTGCGGACCGGGGGCCGGTGGAAAGGCGCACCTGATGTCGGGGTTGGGAAAGCCGCCGGAGGCGCTCGGGCTCGGGGCGGGCCGCCGCCGACGGACCTGGGCACGCAGCTGGGGAGCCGCCGGCGCGGCAGGTCTGGCGGGGGCCGTGCTGACGTGCGGATGGTCCTGGGCGGCCGGCGGCGGGGCGGCGCGGATCATGGCTCTCGGGCCGTCCGCCGGCAGCTGGGCGTTGGCTGCCTCCCTGATGCTCCGCGCGAGGGGGACGAGCGGGCGGGTGCGGACGCGTGTGCTGCTGCTGGCCGGCTCCGCGGTCGCCGGAGGCGTGTACCGGGGGGTGGTCGCCGTGCTGTCGGCCCAGCCCGCGGCTTCGGGGTGGGACATGCGGTCGTTGCCGGGTTCGGTGATGGTCACCGGGGTGACGCTGACGGTCGGTCTGGGGATGGCCGGTCTCGTGGTCGCGGCCGATGCCGGGACAGGCCGGCATGTGCTGCTGCGGCGCGTGCTCGACGGGGTCGTCACCGCGGGAGCCGTCTTCATGACGTTATGGGTCCTGCTGCGGGGCGCCGGTGACGGCTGGCGGCTGGGGACGGGGATGGTCGGTGTCCTGTGGGCCGCCGAAGTCGTTTTCCTCGGGTTCCTCCTGGCCGTGCGCCGTCTGGTGCGGAGCGACCGTAGAGCGACCGTGTGGGCCGGGATCGCCGGGCTGTCCCTCATGCTGGTCGGCGACACCCTGCGGCTGCGGACGGTCGGTCTGCACGGCCCCGAGACGATGTCCTGTCAGCTGGTCGACATCTGCGCGACCGCGGGACTGCTGGTGGTCGCCGTCGGACCTTGGGTGCCCGGCGGGGCGAGCGCGCTGGGCACCGCTCAGCCCGCGCTGCGACGCGGGATGGAGGGTGCGGCGGGGTTCGTCCCCCTGACGGTGTGCACGGCCACGGCGCTGGGATTCGCGCTGGGTCCGTCCGTGCGGGACCCGGTGCCGCTGTTGGTCGGGGGAACGGCACTGCTGAGCCTCTGGGCCCGCCAGAGATTCCTGCCGAGCGGGAACACCGGACACGAGGACTGAGTCCGCGGATCCTCCTGGCGTCGCCCGGGGCCCGGCCGTCCCCGTCCAGCCGGGCGCGAAGCCGCACGAGTCACGCGAGTCGTGTGCATCACGCGAGTCGTGTGAGCCGCCCGCCGGGGCGGGCTCCGCGCGCGACCCGCGGGCCCGGCGACGCTACTTCCGGACCGCGCCCTGACGGCGGCCGCGGGCCCGCGCGCCCCTGGGCGGATCGATGAACTGCAGCTCCAGCGTCGGGGGGGGGGGGG
>NZ_JBMNDR010000101.1:0-31824 GCF_052543235.1 Streptomyces sp. SAS_272
GCCGGCCGCCGGCCTCGCGCCAGCGCTCCAGCAGCGCCTCCGCGCCGGCGTACGCCTCCAGACAGCCGAGGGCCCCGCACCGGCAGCGGCGGCCGCGCACCCGCACGGTGAGGTGTCCCCACTCGACCGCCCGGCCGTGCTCCACCTCGGGGGTGACGAGGCAGGCGCCGACGCCCGAGCCGAAGAGGACGACGACCGCGTTGTGCGCGCCGCGTCCGCCGCCGAACCACATCTCGGCCTGGCCGAGGGTCTTCGCGCCGTTGTCGATGAAGTACGGGACGGACTCGGGGAGAAGGGAGCCCTCGCGCAGCAGCTCCTCCAGCGGGACGGCGTCCCAGCCGATGGTCTGGCCGTGCACCACCGCGCCGCGCCCGGGGGTGTGCTCGACGATGCCGGGGACGCCGATGCCGACGCCCAGAAGCTGTTCGGGGCCGACGGAGGCCGCCGCCAGCACCTCGGCCACGCCGTCGCGGATGTGGCCGACGATGCCGTCGACCTCGTACCGCCGGTGCTCCAACGGCTTCTCCACGCGGGAGAGTTCGGTCAGCGTCAGGTCGAACAGCTCGATCCGCACCCGGGTCTCGCCGACGTCCACGCCGACCATGTGGCCGCTGCCGGGGGCCGCCCGCAGCAGGATGCGGGGTCGGCCTCCGTCGGAGTCGACGCTGCCGGCCTCCTCCACCAGACCGTCCGCGATCAGCTCGGCGACGACGTTGCTGATCGAGCCGGAGCTCAGACCGGTGGCCGGGCCGAGCTCGAAACGGCTCAAAGGGCCGTCGAAGTAGAGCCGCTGCAGCACAGCCGTGCGGTTCGCCCGCCTCAGGTCGCGTACCGTGCGCCCGTTCCGCCCCGTCATGTCGCTCCCTCCGAGCCCTGCCCGACCTGCAACATACCTCTGCGGACGGGCTGGACGCGACATTCGTCCAACCCTTAGTTCACGATGTGAGCTAAGAGACGTCCGGCTCGGTGATCTCGCCCGTCCCGGTGATCTCGTCCAGCGCGGCGACGAGTTCCGGGGCGACCTTCTCCTGCGTCCAGCGGTCGCGATCCGCGCCGACCGCGCGGGGGACCGTCTCGACGATCATGATCAGGTAGAGGTAGGCGCGGTAGAGCGCGAGCCGCAGCCGGGCGGGCGCGTCGAACACGGCCCGGCCTCCGGCCTCGCGGTAGCCCGCGAGGAACGCCTCGTCCTGCCTGATGTCGGCGAGCAGGGCCGGCGAGACGAAGTCCGCGAGCGGGTCGCCCCAGAACATCCGCTCGCCGTCGATGAGACCTCCGATGCGGGCCCCGCCGCCTGTGCGGTCGACCAGGACGTTGCCGGGCCACAGGTCGAAATGGACGAGGCGCGGGACGGTGACCTCGTCGAGGGCGCCGTACGCGGACCGGGCGACGGCGGCGATCTCGTCGGCGGGGCGGGGCAGTCGGGCCCCGTAGTCGCGGGCGTCGGCGAGCACGGCGTCGAACATCGCCGCGAAGGCGGTGCGCCAGTCGGCGGTGAGCGGGCCGAACACCCCGGAGGGATATCCGAAGCCGGTCCCGGTCACCTCGTGCAGCCGGGCGACCTGGTGCCCCAACTCCGTTCGCAGTGCCGCCTGTTCGGAGCTCGTGAGCGATTCGTCCCAGGGGTCGCCCGGGCACATCGTCATCAGCAGCCACTGCTCGTCGAGGGCCACGACATGCGGCGCCGGCACGGCCGCCTGGGCCGCGCCCCGGCAGAACTCCGCCTCTGCGACCAGCAGTCGGCTCTCGTACCGCAGGGCCGGTGCGGTGGGTGCGACCTTCAGCGCGTAGCCGCTGCCGTCCGTGAGGCGGAGCTCCTCGACCGTGTTGTAGGTGCCGCCGCCGAGCGGACGCACATCGGCCAGGCGGCCGGGCGTGATGCCCGCCGCCGTCAGTACGCTCCGGGCTCGTTCCCTGGAGTCCGTCATCGTGCGCCCGCCCCCTGTCTCCTCAGCCGGCCGGGTCGGCCGGCCGCGTCCGACGCCCTCGGGCGGGCCGGCCCGCCCACGCCCGGCCTGTCGAGCCGTGTCCGGGCAGCCGGGGCAGCCCGGTCGTCGAACCCGGCCGTCGGCGCAGGCTCACGGCCCGGTCCAGGGTACGCAAACGCGCCCCGGACGCGACGACGCGCACCTTGCACAAGGGTTTCTCCGGGCGGGAGTTGGGGCGCGCACTGCGCGTGCGACCGGCTTCCGGCCGGCGTCGGCGTCGTTAGGCTGGGGCGATGACCACCGCCTGGATCGTCCGGTCCATCGCCCTGGACGCGACCTCGCACCCCCCGCTGCGTCCGTTGCCTTCGGAGGCGGTGCGGCTGCTGGACGAGGTCGGCGCCCCGCCCCGGCTGGTGGCTCACCTCAGAGCGGTCCACGACGTCGCCTTCCAGCTCGTCGACCGGCTCGCCCGGAGCAGTCCGCGACTGCCCGTGGACCGGGAGGCGGTCCTGTTCGGTGCGGCCACGCACGACATCGGCAAGGCGCTGCACCCCGGCGAGCTGTCCGGCCCGGGCTCGCGGCACGAGGAGGCGGGACGGGAGCTGCTGCTCGCGCACGGGGTGTCCGCCGAGCGGGCGCGGTTCGCCGCGACCCACGCCTCCTGGGCGGCCCCCGGCATCACGGTGGACGATCTGCTGGTGAGCCTGGCCGACAAGGTGTGGAAGAACAAGCGGGGCACGGATCTGGAGGATCTGGTCGTGGCGGAGCTGGCGCGGGCGGGCGGCCGTCCGGCGTGGCAGGAGTTCCTCGATCTGGACGACTTCCTCACGGCCGTCGGGGAGGGCGCGGACCTGCGTCTGGCCTGGCAGGCGATGCATCCCGTCCACGGGTGAGGGCGGCGAACCGTTCCGGCTGCGTACGGCGGTACGGGAGAAGCAGGGGGAAGCGGGGGGAGCGGCGAGAAGCGGGGCGGGGCGGAGCGGCTCCCGTCCGGCCGTTCGCAGGGGACCTGACGGCGGGCCGTACGGGAGCCGCGGGCGGACACCGCTTCAGTGTGTGGACGGCGTCCAGTGCGGGTCTCGGCCGAGGAAGGCCAGAAGCGCCTGAGCCGGGTCGTGGTCCCCGGCGGTCTCCCTGGCCGGGGCGAACACCTGGTAGGCCTCGCGCAGGTGGTCCACGAGCCGGTCGGCCGCCGGCCTGATGCCCTCGGCCGTGCCCACCGGCAGCGGGCGGTCCTGACCGGTGGCGACGGCGATGTCCCAGGCGTGCACGGCGGCGTCCATCGCGGCGGCTCCGACGGCGATCCGCAGGGGCAGCGGGCCGAGCGGGGTCGGCGCCTCTTCGGTGTCCGCGGGCAGCGCCGCGTACGCCTCGGCCACCATGACCAGGACCTTGTCCAGTTCGGCCGCCGGGTCGCCGTCGAGGGCGTCGGCCGGTCGGAACGGGTCGCTGTCGGGCCGGCCGCCGGTGAGCGCCAGACCATAGCCCTGCTGGTCGATGCGGGCGTGGTTGAGCACCTGCCGTGCCGTCCATCCGTCGCACGGGGTCGGGCTGCCCCACTGTCCGTCCCCGACGCCCGCGACCACCTCGCGCAGATAGTCGTGCGCCTGTGAGAGGACCTCGATCCCGACCGTGCCGACCCTGTCCGTCATGTGTCTCCCCCTCGTCTCCCGCATCCGGCGTTCCCCCGGCTGCCGAGAACAATCTAGACACACTTGCGGACAGCCATCGTCCTGAATGGGCAGTGATCGATCAGACTGTCCCGTCGGAGACCCCAGCCGTCGACGTGGCCTCACGGGCGGCGTGCCACGCGAGGTGCCGTCGAGACGTTCGAGGCCGCGGGAGAAGGGAAGGGGACACAGGGATGCAGGAAGTACGCGAGCGAGCGGCGCCGCTGGTGCGGCTGGTACGGCGCCACCGGGACCCCGTCGTCGTCCAGGCGCTGCGGTCGGCCGCCGCGGCCACCCTCGCGTATGTCATCGCGCTGCGCCTGAGCCCCGAGGCGCTGCCGCTCACCGCGCCGCTCACCGCGCTGCTGGTCGTGCAGGTCACCCTCTACGCGACGCTGACCAACGGCATCCGCCGGGTGAACGCGGTGGTGGCCGGCGTCCTCGTGGCCATTGCCTTCAGTCTTCTGGTGGGACTGACCTGGTGGAGCCTCGGGCTGCTGATCGTGGCCTCGCTGGCGGTGGGGCATCTGGTGCGGGTCGACGAGTACGTGCCCGAGGTGGCGATCAGCGCCATGCTGGTGCTCGGCGTGACCACCGTCGGGGACACGGCGTGGTCGCGGGTGGTGGAGACCCTGATCGGCGCGTTCGTGGGACTCGGCTGCAACCTGCTTTTGCCGCCTCCGGTGTGGGTGGAGGAGGCCGGCGAGTCGATCGAGGGGCTGGCCCGCCGGCTGCGGCAGCTGATGCTGCGCATCGGCGACGAGGCCGCCGGCCGCACCCCGTACGAACGGGCGGCCGAACGGCTGCACGAGGCACGCCGGCTGGACCACGACATCGTCGAGGTGGACGCGGCGCTGCGGCAGGCCGAGGACAGCCTGCGGCTCAACCCCCGCGTGCGGGAGGGGCTGCTGCACCGGGTGGTGCTGCGCACCGGCCTGGACACGCTGGAGATCTGCACGGTCGTGCTGCGGGTGCTCGCCCGCACCTTCACCGACCTGGCCAAGCAGCGGGAGCCGGAGCCGCTGTTCCCGGCCGGGACGGGGGAGGTGGTCGAGCGGCTGCTGTCGGAGATGGCCGACGCGGTGGTCAGCTTCGCGGTGCTGGTGACCACGCAGGTCAGCCAGAACGCCGACGCCGCCGAGTCACGGCTCACCGCCGAGCTGCGGCAGGCCGCCGCGACCCGGGACAAGCTCGCCCAGCTCCTGCTCGAACAGCTCCAGCACGACGCCCGCCAGTGGCAGCTGCACGGCGCGGTGCTCACCGAGGTCGACCGCATCATCGACGAGCTCGACACCGAGCACCGCACCCAGCGCCTGCTGGAGGAGCTGGACCGCAACAGCCGGGAGCAGCGTGAGCGCCGTCCGTGGCTGCACCGGCTGAGGCAGCGGCTGCGCGGCCGCTTCCGGCCGCGGCGGAACCGCGCCACCACCGCACGTCGTTCCCAGTGACGTACACGACGACGAGGGGAGCGCACGGATGACCGACACCACCGTACGGATCGACGGGGACATGCTGCGGCTGCCGGGCGGGGTGGCGGTGCGGTTCATGCGGACCCTGCGGCTGCCGGAGAAGGGCACCCACGACCTGCCGCCCGGCCTCGGCGTGTTCCCGGTGCGGCGGGTCCGCGACCACGCGGGCGCCGTGCCCGCCGAGTGGCTCGCGCGCGGGGGCGTGATGCTGCCCGTGTACCTGCGCGAGGCGATGTGGCTGAGCTTCGCGTCGTCCTCGGAGCCGGCCGCGCTGCAGGTCGGGGCGGGCAAGGTGTGCGCGGTCTCCGGCAGGCCCTGGAGCGACCGGCTCTCCCGGGACCCGCAGAACTACGTGGCGCTCCCCCGCCAGCCCTGGCTGGACGGCATCAACTCCGGCAGCGGCACGGTCCGCCAGTTCGTCGCGGTGCCGCTGGGCCTGGGCGCGACCGTCGAGGGGCAGGTCACCGGCGAGGAGGTGTGGGGCGGGGTGCAGCTGCAGTCGTTCCCGCTTCAGGAGCGTCGGCGCGCCGAGTGGCTGGAGGCCGAGCGCAGCCGCCGCATCCCGCTGACGCAGGACCTGATCGGCGGGGTGTTCGGCAGCCTGCCGCCCCCGGCCCCGACGGCGGGCGCGGCGCCTCGTCCGGGCGGCGCGCCGCGGGCCCGGGCGGCCGCCGCGATGGGCCTCGGGGTGGGCGGTTCGATGCGCCAGGAGGTCTACCGGGACGAGCGTCCGCTCGCGCACTACACGACGGAGCCCGCCGCCCGGGTCTTCGTGCATCTGGTGACGCCTCCGCAGTGGCGCCGGATCACCGGCGAGGAGCCGCCGCCGTCGCCGGTCGACCGCGCCGCGTACACCAAGGCGGGACTGCCGTGGTTCGACTACTACGACGACGACGCGCAGGACGTCGCCCCGAGCGACACCCTGGGCGCGGTGCGGCCGGTCGGCGAATGGGTCGGCGACGACCTGGACCCGTGGGAGCCGCCCGCCCCCGGCCAGGTGCAGCACCTGAAGGACACGCCGGGCAGCCCGGTGGAGGACGGCGACTGGTAGCCCCGCTCCCCGGGCCGCCGGCCCCGGCCGTGCGGCGCTTTTGCGTTCGGCGGCGGTCCGGGTCAAGGTGGCTGTCACGGCGAAGGCGTACGACGACGACAGGTGCGGGCATGGGCGGCGGGACGGGCGCGGCGCGCGGGGGGTCTCCCCGCTCCGGTGGAGCAGACGGCGGCCGGGGCTGGAGCAGGCGCCGCTTCGTCGGCGCGCTCGGCGGCGCGGCGGCGGCGTCGGCCCTGGCCGGCTGCGCGGGTGACGGGGACGGCGGCGGTGACCGGGCGTCCGCGCGGGAGGCGCCGCAGGCCGCACCGCCCGGGCAGCAGTCGTCGTCCGCCTCCCCGGCGACCACGCCGGGGTCCACGCCGGGCGCCTCCGGTCCCCGCCCGCTCTACCTGGGCACGTACACCTCCGCCGAGGGCGGCGGGAAGGGCATCGGCGTCGCCTCGTACGACCCCGCCTCCGGGCGGATCACCGGCGGCGGCACGATATCCGGCGTCCCGGACCCGTCGTTCCTCGCCGTGCATCCGGACGGCCGCACGCTGTACGCGGTGAACGAGCGCGAGCGGGGCGCGGTGACCGCCGTGCGGCTCGCCGACCGGACGGTGCTGGGCGGCAGGGCCACCGGCGGGGCGCACACCTGCCATGTGTCGGTCCATCCGAGTGGCCGGTGGCTGCTGAGCGCCGACTACGGTTCGGGGAGTGTGGCCGTGCACCCGATCGCCGCCTCGGGGGCGCTCGGCGAGCGGACGGACAGTGTCACGCACCGCCGTCCGGCTCCCCGAAGCGGTCAACAGGGCCCGCATGCACACCAGTTCGTCACCGCACCGGACGGCGGCCATGTCATCGCCGTCGACTTCGGCACGGACACGGTGTACAGCTACCGCCTGGACGAGAAGGCGGGCACGCTCACCGAGGTGGCGCAGGCGCACACCCGGGCGGGGGCCGGTCCGCGCCACCTCGCCTTCCACCCGGGCGGCCGGTACGCGTACCTGGCGAACGAGGCGGACGACACCCTCGCGGTCTGCGCGTACGACGGCTCGAGCGGCCGGCTGACGATCGGCAGGCCGCAGTCCACGGGCGCGAAGGCGGACGTCAACTACCCGGCGCAGCCGGCCGTGACGCCGGACGGCCGGTTCGCCTTCCTCGCCAACCGCGGCGACAACACCCTCGCGCGCTATGCAGTGGAGCAGGACGGGGCCCGGCTGCGCCTGCTCGGCACGGTGCCGGTGGAGGGGGACTTCCCGCGCCAGATCGCCCTGTCGCCGGACGGCGGCCTGTTGTTCGCGGCCAACCAGCGCTCCGGCACAGTCAGCGTCTTCCGGGTGGAGGCGGGAGGTGCACTGCGGCTCGTCGGCGAGCCGTTCGCGTCACCCGTCGCCGTCTGTGCGCTGCCGCTGTAGGACGGCGCGGGGGCAGGACGCGGCGGCCGCCTGGGTGAGCAGCACGTGCATGCGCTCGGTGAGCTGGGAGACGTCGTCGGCCGGCGCGTGGAAGGGCAGGCGTACGTCGCCGTGGGCGCGGGCGCGTTCGATGCGCAGCGTCAGTCCGTGCCGGTCGACGGCGAGCGGCTGGACGCGGACGGCGCCGTGCAGGCTGTCGGCCCGGACGAGCCGGGTCAGCCGCTCCACGGCGTCGGGGTGGGCGTCGGCGAGATGCGTGAGCAGGTGGGCCTCGGCGGCGGCGAGCGGGTCGGGTGCGGCGGCGGCGAACTCTGCGAGGTCGACGACCACCGCGCCGGTGCTCTCCTTCAGCACGACGCGCGTGGCGTGGAAGGCGAGGCCGCCGGCCTCGGGTGCGAACCAGCCGGCCAGCCAGAGCCGGGCGCGGATCCGGCCGCGCACCGGGACGGGTGCGACGTCGGCGAACTCCAGCACCGCGGACGGCTCGCCGCGGGGCGCGCAGATCGCGGCCGTGTGCAGTGCGCTGTCCTCGGGCGCCCGCAGGCTCACCCGGCCGTCGTCGTCGACGGTGTGCGCGCCGACGAACTCCTCGCGTCCGCCGTCCGCGGTCACCGTGCAGGACCACGAGGCCGCGAGCACCGAGCGGGCGCGCTCGGCGGCGGCAGGCACGGCCGCCCAGCTCTGGTCGTCACCCATCCTGAAACCTCCTAAGGTAAGGCTTGCCTAACTTATAGGAGATTCGCGTGTGCGCCAACACCGCGGCCGCCCCCTTCGTGTCCGTCAGAGCGGATCAGGCCGCCGGCGCGATGACTCCCAGCAGCGCCCGTGCGCACAGGTCCCGCACCTGCTCCCGCGGCAGGTCCGCGCCCCGCAGCCACTCCAGGCAGACCGCCGTGGTGAACGCCAGCCAGCCGCGCACCGCCAGCCTCACCTCGGGACGTTCCTCGAACACCGGACCGAACTCGGGGTCGGCGCCCAGGGCGGCCAGGATCTGGCGCTCCTGCGCCGCCAGCGCCCGCCGGTAGACCGTGCGCACGCTTCGGTCACCGGCCGCGTCCGCCCGGTGGAAGGCGCGGTAGCCGTGCGCATGGGTCTCCACGTACCCCAGGTACGCGTCGAGGCCGGCGGTCAGCTGCTCGCGGACCGGGACGCCGGGGACGGCCGCCGTCATGCGCAGCATCCGCTCGCTCTCGCACTCGACCACGGCCGCGAAGAAGTCCCGCTTGGTGGGGAAGTAGTGGTACAGCAGCCCGCGGGAGACACCCGCGATCTCGGCCACCTGCTCGATCCACACCTCGTCGTAGGGGCTCTCCGAGAACAGCCGCGCACCCACCGACAGAAGCTGTTCCCTGCGCTCCCCGGTGCTGAGTCGGCGCCGCGTGCGCCCGCCCTGGTTCGCGGCCATCCCCGCACTTTACTTGACGTCCGCTCGACGACGGGACCAGACTGAGGCGCGTTATTGAACTCACGTACAACATGGTCAACCTGCCGGTGCGTCAAGGGAGATCGCGTCATGGCCGAGACGGGGACGACGGGTCCGAGGGGCACGACGCCGGCGGCGGCCGGGGCGGCCCCGGACGCACTGCCGAAGGGGTTCCGCGGCGCGGAGCTCGGGTGGCCCGAACTGCACCGCATTCCGCGCCCACCGCGCCGGCTCCCCCTGCTGGGCGACATCCTGGGCGCGAGCCGGCACACCCCCGTGCAGGACTCCCTGCGCTACGCCGGCCGGCTCGGGCCGATCTTCCGGCGCAAGGCGTTCAACCGGGAGTTCGTCTTCGTGTGGGGCGCAGAGCTGGCCGCCGACATGGCCGACGAGCAGCGGTTCGCCAAGCACGTGGGACTCGGCATCGCCAACCTGCGGCCCGTCGTCGGGGACGCCCTGTTCACGGCGTACAACCACGAGCCCAACTGGCAGCTGGCGCACGACGTCCTCGCCCCGGGGTTCAGCCGGGAGGCCATGGCGGCCTACCACCCGATGATGCTGGACGTGGCCGAACGGCTCACCGACCGCTGGGACCGGGAGCTGGCCGCGGGCCGGGCGGTGGACGTACCCGGCGACATGACCAAGCTGACCCTGGAGACGATCGCGCGCACCGGCTTCGGGCACGACTTCGGCTCCTTCGAGCGCGACCGGCCGCACCCGTTCGTCACCGCGATGGTCGGAACCCTCGGTTACGCACAGCGCCTCAACACCGTGCCGTCCCCCGCGCTGATGCGGCGGGCCGCACGCCGCAACCGGGCCGACATCGCCTACCTCGACCGCACCGTCGACGCGCTGGTGCGGGCCCGCCGCGCAGAGGGCGGCAAGGACGGCGACCTGCTCGACCGCATGCTCGACACCGCCCACCCCGAGACGGGCGAGCGCCTGTCCGACGAGAACGTCCGGCGGCAGGTCATCACCTTCCTGGTCGCCGGACACGAGACGACGTCGGGCGCGCTCTCCTTCGCCCTGCACTACCTCTCCCGCAATCCCCGCATCGCGGCCCGCGCCCGCGCCGAGGTGGACAGGGTGTGGGGCGACACGGCCGTGCCCGCATACGAGCAGGTGGCCAAGTTGCGCTACGTCCGCCGGGTCCTGGACGAGGCGCTGCGGCTGTGGCCGACGGCGCCCGCGTTCGCTCGTGAGGCCCGGGAGGACACGGTGCTGGGCGGGGAGCACCCGGTGCGGCGGGGTGGCTGGGCACTGGTGCTCACGGGCATGCTGCACCGGGATCCCGCGGTGTGGGGTCCGGACGCCGAACGGTTCGACCCGGACCGCTTCGACGCCCAGGCCGTCCGCGCACGTGCCCCGCACACCTTCAAGCCGTTCGGGACGGGCGCACGGGCCTGCATCGGACGCCAGTTCGCGCTGCACGAGGCCACGCTGGTCCTCGGGCTGCTGCTGCGCCGCTACGAGCTGCGGCCGGACCCGGCGTACCGACTGCGGGTCGTGGAACGGCTCACCCTGATGCCGGACGGGCTGCGGCTGCATCTGGAGCGGCGTACGCCGACGCCGCCCGCGAGGCCCGGTGCCTCGTCGGACGCGCCGGTGGACGAGGAGGGCGGAGCCGGCGGGCAGACCGGGCGCGGCAGGGCGGGCGAGCGCGGCGGAGCGCACGCGACCGGCGACGCAGGATCGGACTCCGGCTCCGGTCGGGAGTCTTCCTCAGAGGGGCGTTGTCCAGTGCACCGGACGGGCGAGTGACCCCGGCACGCGCGTGCCCGCGCTTCCCCTGGCCGCGTTCAGCTGGGGCTGGGTGAGGAAGAACGCGCCGGTGAGGTCGGCGTCCGTCAGATCGGCGTCGCGCAGGTCGGCTCCGATCATGTCCGCCCGGCGCAGATCGGCCCCCGTGAGGTCCGCCGCTATCAGACAGGCGCCGCGCAGGTTCGCACCGTGCAGGTCGGCGCCCTTGAGGCGGGCGCCCATCAGGTCGGCGCCCCGGCGCTCCTTGCGGCGTCCGCCGACGCCGGCCCGGACCAGCTCACTGGTCCTCAGCAACAGCACGTTGACGTCCTGCCGGTGCGACCCGACGTCGAGCGCGACCAGCTCCGCCGGGGGCAGCAGGGTCAGTTCCTCGGTTCTCGCCAGCGACCGGCGCAGGTCGGCGTGGACCGGGCGGGCGGCGGGCAGTCCCAGCGCCTCGGCGAGATACCACAGGAGTTCGTGGAGCTGCCGCACGACCGGGAACACCTCGTTCATCCGGCGGGCATCGGCCGGCGAAGCACCGCTCCGGTCCCGGCCGCCGAAGGTGACCTGCGAGACCTTCTGTCCGGCACCGAAGCAGTCGTAGACCGTACAGCCGGTGAAGCCCTTCTGCCGCAGCCGCGCGTGGATGCCGCACCGGTGGTCCTCGCCCAGATTCGGGCAGGGCGTGCCGGCCGGCTTGTCGATCGCGAAGTCGGCCGAGCGGGCGAAGGGCAGGGCCACGCAGCACAGCCCGAAGCAGTTCGCACAGTCGCCGCGCAGCGCGGTCGGGTCCACCCTCTCGTCTTGCATCCGTACACCCTACTGACCTGCGGCCATGCCCCGCGCACCCGTTCTCCCGGCCCGCACCTCCCACCGACCGGCACGCACCGCCCGGGGCACGTCCCGCTACCGGCCGATCAGCTCGAACGCCACGGCCGGCCGGCCGCCGAACCGCTCCCCCACGGAGTTCGCCACCCCGGTCAGAAACCCCCGGGCGTACTCCTCCGGCTCCTCGTCGGTCAACGCCTCGATGTAGGTGCGGTGTTCGAGCAGCGAGCCGACGGCACGCTCCAGCCCCGCCGACGCGTCGGCCGCGTGGGTGGGCGTCGCGGAACCCGCCACGGCGACCCAGCGCACACCGTTCCAGGGCTGGAGGCCCTGCTCGACGAGCTCCGGGAAGATCCACCGGTTGCCGGCGTCCCCGGCCGCGTCGAGGGCGGCGCGGCCGACGGCGACGTGGTCCGGGGTGTTCCAGGCGACGCCGCCCCAGGTGTCGCGGTGGTTGAGCGTGATCACGAGCTCCGGGCGGTGCCTGCGGATCGCGGCGGCGATGTCACGGCGCAGGGCGGGGCCGTACTCGACGACGCCGTCCCGGTGGTCGAGGAACTCGACCGTCGAGACGCCCACCACGGCCGCGCTCGCCCGCTGCTCCCGCTCGCGCAGCGGGCCGCACTCGGCGGGCGCGAGGGTGTCGATGCCCGCCTCGCCGCGGGTCGCCACCACATAGGCGACCTCACGGCCGGCGTCGGTCCAGGCGGCGATCGCCGCCGAGCACCCGTATTCGAGGTCGTCCGGATGCGCCACCACGGCAAGGGCGCGCCCCCAGTCCTCGGGCATGGGCTGGAGCTGAGTGATCGTCGGCTCGGTCATGTCCGCAGACTAGTGCGTGACAGCGGCATCACGCTTCGTCACGGGCGAGGGCGAGCAGCCGGTCGAGGACACGCGGGCCGCCGGCCCGGACGCCGTCGTGCTCGAACTCGTCGGTGACCCAGGTGCGCAGGCCCCGGATCGATCGCGCGGTGCGCAACGAGTGGGCGGTGTCGACGTACAGGTCGTCGTGGTAGACCGCGGCCGCGACCGGGACCTCGTTGACGGCCAGGCGGGCCGGGTCGTACAGGGGCGTCCAGTCGGTGCGGTCGGCGAGGAGCCCGGCGGTCTCGCGCAGCGGGCGCAGCGCGGGGTCGACGTCGAACATCCAGGGGTGGATCGTCTCGCCGGTGAGCAGCAGCGGGCCGTCGCCGGTGAGCGTCTTGGCGGCGTCGAACTGCGGGAACTCGGCGCGCACCCGCTCGGCGGACCACGCGGTGGGGCGGGCGTCCTGTCCGTAGATCGCTTCGTGGAGGAGGGCGTAGAGCGGGTGTCCGGCGAAGGAGAGCTGACCCTGCATCTCCTCCTGGAAGGCGTCGGAGAGCGCGGGGCCCCGCGGGGTGGGCACGAAGGCGTCTTCGAGGAGGTGGTGCAGACGGTGACTGCCCTCGCCGCCGCCGAGGAGGATGCCGACGGTCTGGAAGGCCTCGGCGGTGAGCCGGTAGCCGCTCGGGAGGGTCACCTCGTGGTGCAGGAGGTGGTCGGCGACCCGGCGCGCGCGTTCGACGTCCTGTGGGTAACGGGCGTAGTGCGCGGCGACCTTGCGCTCCATGCGCGGGTAGGCGGCGCGGTAGACGTCGTCGGCGTGGGCGTCCAGCGCGGGCAGACCGCCGGTGATCAGGGCGGCGGCCAGGCCCTCCGGCGCGATCGAGAGATAGGTGACCGTGCAGAAGCCCCCGAAGCTCTGGCCGAGCACCGTCCACGGGGTGCCGCCGGTGACCTCGCGGCGGATCAGCTCGCAGTCCCGGACGATGGAGTCGGCGCGGAAGTGCGCGAGGTAGTCGGCCTGTTCGGCCGGTCCGCCGCGCAGCGGGAGCGTCTGGCGGTTGGCCGGCGTGGAGTGGCCGGTCCCTCGCTGGTCAAGGAGGAGGACGCGGTACTCCTCCAGCGCGCGCCCGAGCCAGGCCGGCCGGCCGACGAAGCGGTGGGCGCCGAATCCGGGTCCGCCCTGGAGGTAGAGCAGCCACGGCAGGTCCTGGCCGGCCCTGTCGCTCGCGACGACCTCACGGGCGTACAGCGAGATCGTCTCCCCGGTCGGGTCGGCGTGGTCGAGGGGCACGGTGAAGCGGCGGTCGGTGAGTACGACGCCGGGCTGGCGGTAGCTGAGGGACAACAGGGGTCTCCTGGGACGCTCGATGTACGGGCCGCGACCCACTTCAGCACATCGGCGGCCGACGTCGAAGCGCGGGGATCACCCGGCTGCTGAACAGCGACTCAGCACGGGCACCGACTGCCAAGCCCGGCAGTGGCCACGGCGGAGCCGCGCCATGGGCGGGCCGAGCCTGCGACCCGGGAGGGGCGGAGCCGACGGCACAGGCGGGCCGCGCGGCGGGGCGGCCGCGGTGGCCGGTCAGCGGGCCGACAGGCTCGAGCGGCGGACCACCAGTTCCGGCTGCAGGACCACGCGGCGGTGTTCGTGGGCCCGCCTCCCGCCCTCGTGTCCCTCCTCGGTCTCCTCCAGCAGCATCTCGGCGGCCAGGGCGCCCATGGTGACGGCGGGCTGCCGGACGGAGGTGAGGGGGACCGCCGCCGCGGCCGCGAACTCGATGTCGTCGTAGCCGACGATGGCGAGGTCCTCGGGGACGCCCACGCCTGCCGCGTACATGGCCTGCAACACGCCGAGCGCGAGCAGGTCGTTGGCGCAGAACACGGCGGTCGGGCGGTCGGCGAGGCCCAGCAGACGGGCGCCCGCGTCACGGCCGGCGGCGACGTCGAGCCGCTCGGTGGGCAGTTCGCGCAGCCGCTCCGGGCCGAGGCCCGCCTCGGCGAGCGCGGCCAGCGCGCCGGTGCGGCGGTCGCGGACCTGCGTGAAGCCGGGCGGGCCGCTGACATAGGCGATCGAGCGGTGGCCGGCGTCGATCAGGTGCCGTACCGCGAGCGCGCCGCCCGCCACGTCGTCCACCGACACCGAGCACTCGGCGGTGCCCTCGGAGACCCGGTCGACGAGGACGAAGGGGATGCCGTGCCGGCGGAAGGACTCGATGTTGCGGCCGGTCGCGTCCGCCGGGGTGAGCAGCACTCCGCGCACCCGCTGCTCGGCGAAGAGCGACAGGTACTCGGCCTCCTCGCCCGCGCTCTCGGCGCTGTTGCAGACCATGACGCCGAGTCCGGCGTCCCGGGCTGCGCGCTCGGCTCCGCGGGCGACGTCCACGAAGAACGGGTTGCCCATGTCGAGGACGAGCAGCCCCATGATCCGGCTGCGTCCGGCGCGCAGCTGGCGGGCCGACTCGCTGCGGACGTATCCGAGGCGGTCTATCGCCGAGAGCACCCGGGCACGGGTCTCCGTGGCGACGGTGTCCGGGCGGTTGATGACGTTGGACACCGTGCCGACGGAGACTCCGGCAGCACGGGCGACGTCCTTGATACCCACCGACTGGGCCATCAGGCGTGAACCTCCAGGTGAACGGGGCACGGCGGGACGGCCTTCACATTACCGTCATGCCGCCTGGCCCCTGGCCGAGCCGGTGCGCCGGTCATGCGGGCAGCGTGAAGTCGATGACGTGGAGCGCCGACGGGGTCGTCCCGCTCGACTTCTCCTGGTACATGAACGACAGCGTGTTGTCTGCCTTGACCCGCATCTCGTCGATGACGACCTCGCCGAAGGCGTTGAGGCCGCTGCCGTCGAAGAGGATCTTCCAGTCGGTGTACCCGGAGGCCTTCGAGGCGCCGGCGATCCTGCCGAACGGGAAGACGGCGTACGCGTTGTCGTACTTGTCCAGGATGAGCTTGGTGCGCTGGCTGGAGCCGAGGACGACCGGGATCTCCGTCTTCTGCCAGCTGCCGGAGGCGTTCTTGCGCAGGTGGAAGGCGCGGCCGTTGGCGGTGCGGTCGCTGACGTAGTCGGTGGTGCACTGGCCGAAGCGGCCGGGTACGTAGCTGATGATCGCGTGCGGCCGGCCCGCGGAGTCGGTGGCCTGGCTCTCCTGGTTCATCAGCGAGTGGTCGGGGTTGAGCGCGTCCACGACGAGCCCGCCGTCCGTGACCGCCACCTTGTCGGAGCCGCCGGTGACGCCCACGACCGCGCCCGCGTTGTTGCGCCAGGTCCGGCCTCGGTCGTCGGAGTAGACGTAGCCCGTGTCGTGGTTGGTGATGCCGCCGCCGGAGCACATCACGGCGCCGTTCTGCTCGCGCCAGGTGAAGAACGAGTGCAGTCGGCCGTTGACGTCGTAGTCGATGCCGTGCAGGTACATGTTGCGGGCCGTGCTGGAGCCGTGCTCGCTGGTGTAGGTCCCGGTGGAGCTGGACCACTCGCCGAGGTTCTGCCACGTCGAACCGTCGTACTCGGCGAGCGCGTTGCGGCCGTTGCCGGATATGGCGACCCGGTAGCTGAGCTGGAGCCTGCCCTCGGGGGTGGAGACGAACTGCGGGTAGGTGAACTGGGAGGTGAGCGCGAGTCCGTCGAGGGTGGTCTGGACGGCGCCGAACACGGACGACGTCCAGGACGTGGTCGCCGGGTTGTCGAGGAGTCCGGCGACCGACTTGACGTAGAAGAAGCCGTCGCTGTGGGAGTCCATGTTGAGGTGGAGCCGGCCGTCGGCCTTGGACACGCCCATGGAGATGACGTTGTGCGAGTCGCTGGACTTGAGCTGGTGCGCCAGCGTCACCGTGGACCAGGTGGTGGCGCCCAGGACCCGGCGGGCGACGACCGCGTTCCGGGTGGAGGTGTACCAGGTGGCGTACTGGTAGCCCTTGTAGGTCAGCAGGCCGTTCTTCTGGAACGAGTTGTTGTTGACGAGGCCGTCGTAGGAGACGAAGAACACGGCTTGGGCGTCGAGTTGCGTGGTCGTCCTCCTGGTGACCGAGGGGCCGGGGTCGGCGGCGCGTGCGGCGCCGGCGGCCAGCACGGGAGAGGCTGCGGCGCCGAGGAGGGCGCCGGCGAGCAGGGTGCGTCGTCTCATCGCGGGGGACTCCGTTGTCGTGCGAGAGCAGGGAACGGGGTGGGGGGTGGGGGTGTCGGCTGTCTTCGGGAGCGGGTCTCAGGCGAGGTGGAAGACCTCGGTGAGGGGCTTCATCACCTCGTCGGGCCGGGAGCCGTCAAGGGACTCGAAGAACGGGGCCATCTCCGCCTGCCAGCGGGCGTTGACGTCGGTGGCCTCCATGCCGGCCCGGGCTGCGGCGAAGTCCTCGGTCTCCAGGTACCCGACGAGCAGGCCGTCGTCTCTCAGGAAGAGCGAGTAGTTGTGCCAGCCGGTGGCCGAGAGAGCTTCGAGCATCTCCGGCCACACGGCCGCGTGGCGTTCGCGGTACTCGGCGAGGCGGTCCTGTCGGACCTTGAGCAGGAAACAGACGCGCTGCATGAAGTACCGCTCCAGACCTAGAAGTTGAACTGGTCGATGTTCTTGGCGTCGAAGACGGTCGGCTTGCCGAGGTTGATCACGCCGTTCTTGCCGATGGTGTACTCCGCGCCGCCGGCCTTGAAGGTCTCGCCCTCGGCGCCGGTGATCTGGCCCGAGACCAGCGCCACCGCGGTCTGGGCGGCCAGTGCGCCGAGCTTCGCCGGGTCCCACAGCTCGAAGGCGTCGACGGTGCCGTTCTTGACGTAGGTGCGCATGTCGTTCGGGGTGCCGAGACCCGTCAGCTTGACCTTGCCCTTGTACTTGGAACCCGACAGGTACTGTGCGGCCGCCTTGATGCCGACGGTGGTCGGGGAGATGATCCCCTTCAGGTTCGGGTACTGCTGCAGCAGGCCCTGGGTCTGCTGGAAGGACTGCTGGGCGTCGTCGTTGCCGTAGGCGACCTTGACCAGCTTGACGTCCTTGTACTTCGGGTCCGCCAGCTCCTTCTTCATGAAGTCGATCCAGACGTTCTGGTTGGTCGCGGTCTGCGCGGCCGACAGGATCGCGATCTCGCCCTTGTAGCCGATCTGTTCGGCGAGCAGCTGCACCTCGGTGCGGCCGAGGTCCTCGGCGGACGCCTGCGAGACGAAGGCGTTGCGGCACTCGGGGTTGGTGTCGGAGTCGTAGGTGACGACCTTGATCTTGTTGCTCATGGCCTGCTTGAGCGCGGTGCACAGGGCGCCCGGGTCCTGGGCGGACACGGCCATCGCGTCGACCTGCTGCTGGGTCAGGGTGTTGACGTAGGAGACCTGGCTGGAGGTGTCGGTGGCGCTGGAGGGTCCGACCTCCTTGTAGTCGGAGCCCAGCTCCTTCAGGGCCGCCTCGCCGCCCTTGTCGGAGGAGGTGAAGTAGGGGTTGTTGACCTGCTTGGGCAGGAAGCCGACGGTCAGGCCCTTCTTGGTGGCCGCGTTCGGGTCGGCCTTGCCGGTGGCGGCGGCGGCCGCGCCGGTGCTCTCGTTCTTCACGTCCTCCTTGGTGGTGCCGCCGCAGGCGGTGGCGGCGAGGGCGAGGGAGGAGACTGCGGCGAGGGCCGCACAGGCACGGCGGAGCGATGACTTGCGCATGGTGATGTGAGTCCTTACTGAGGAGGGTGGGGCGGGTGATTCTCAGACCGTCGGGGTCGAGGCAGCGGCTCTACGGCCCGCCCTCGCGACGGAGATCTGGCGTGCGACCCGGGGGCCGAGCACGGAGACGACGAGCAGGACGCCCGTGACGACGATCTGCGACTGGGCGGAGACGTTGAGGAGGCTCATCACGTTCTGCAGTGCGCCGAGGAGGAACACTCCCGCGATGGCGCCGCCCAACGTGCCCTTGCCGCCGTCGAAGTCGATGCCGCCGAGCAACACCGCCGCGACGACGGAGAGTTCGAGGCCGGTGGCGTTGTCGTAGCGGGCGCTGGCGTAGTGCAGGGCCCAGAAGATGCCGGTGAGGGAGGCCATCAGGCCGGTCACCGTGAACAGGATGAGCTTCTGCCGCTTGACGCGGATGCCGGCGAACCGGGCGGCTTCCTCGCTGGCGCCGGTCGCGAAGAGCGAGCGGCCGAACGGGGTGGCGTGCAGGACGACCACCCCGATCGCGAGCAGGACCACGAAGGGCAGGAACGCCTGCGGGAGGAAGCTGTCCCCGACCCTTCCGGCCGCGAAGTCCAGGTACTGGGTGGGGAAGTCGGTCACCGCGTCGGAGCCGAGCACGATCTGCGCGATGCCCCGGTAGGCGGCGAGGGTGCCGATGGTGACGGCGAGGGAGGGCAGGCCGAGGCGCGTCACGAGCAGACCGTTGACCAGTCCGCACACCACGCCCAGCAGCAGGCAGATCGGGATGATCGCCTCGAGGGTCAGCCCCTGGTTCCACAGGGCGCCCATGACCGCGCCGGACAGGCCGGCCGTGGAGGCGACCGAGAGGTCGATCTCGCCGGAGACCACCAACAGGGTCATCGGCAGGGCGATCAGGGCGATCGGCAGGGTGTTGCCGATCAGGAAGGACAGGTTCAGCGCGTTGCCGAAGCCGTCCACGAAGGAGAAGGAGAACAGCAGCAGGACGATCAGGAGGGCGCCCACGACGGTGTCCCAGCGGATCGCGCGGGCCAGGGACTCAGGCACGGACCTCTCCCTTGGCTACGGCCGGCGCGGAGGCCGACTTCTTCTTCAGGGCGGACGCCACCCGCAGCGCCACGATCCGGTCGACCGCGATGGCGAGCAGGAGCAGCACGCCGTTGATGGCGAGCACCCAGACCGAGCTGACGCCGAGGGCGGGCAGGACGCTGTTGATGGAGGTGAGGAGCAGCGCGCCGAGCGCTGCGCCGTAGACGCTGCCGGAGCCGCCGGTGAAGACGACGCCGCCGACCACGACCGCGCTGACGACGGTGAGTTCGTAGCCGTTGCCGGTCCCGGAGTCGACGTTGCCGAACCGGGCCAGGTACATGGCGCCGGCGAGACCGGCGAGGCCGCCGCAGAACGTGTAGGCGGCGAGGATCCGCTTGCGGACCGGGATGCCGGCGAGCCGGGCGGCTTCGGGGTTGGAGCCGAGCGCGTACAGCTCGCGTCCGCTGCCGAAGTGCTTGAGGTAGTAGGCCGTCGCGATCAGGACGGCGACCGCGATGAGTGCCAGCCAGGGCACCGCCGAGAGGCCGCCGGAGCCGAAGTCGACGAAGGAGTCCGGCAGGTCGGCCGCGGTGATCTGCCGGGAGCCGACCCAGATGGAGTCGATGCCGCGGATGATGTACAGCGTGCCGAGGGTGACGACCAGGGCGGGCACCTGACCGAGGCTGACCAGCAGGCCGTTGAGCAGCCCGAAGCCGACGCCCAGCAGGACCGCCAGGGCGATCGCGACCACCGGGTTGCCGCCGCCGTGCAGATAGGTGCCGGCGGCGAAGGCGCTGATGCCGAGGGTGGAGCCGACCGAGAGGTCGACGTTGCGGGTGATGACGACCAGGGACTGGCCGGTGGCGACCAGCACCAGGATGGTCGCGTTCAGCAGCAGGTCCTTGATGCCCTGCTCGGAGAGGAACTCGCTGTTGCCGGCCTGGGTGACGGCGATCATCACCAGGAAGACGACCAGGATGGCGAGTTCGCGCATCTTGAAGACGCGGTCGGCAAGCCGGGTGCCGTTGGATTTCGGCGTCCCTGCGACGGGGGCCTCGTGGGGAGTGGTCACCGTCATGCGGCGGCCCTCCCGGTGGCTGCGGCCATCACGGTTTCCTCGCTGGCGTCGGTGCGGGCGATCTCGGCGGTGAGCCGGCCCTCGTGCATCACCAGCACGCGGTCGGCCATGCCGAGGATCTCGGGCAGGTCGGAGGAGATCATCAGGACGGCGACCCCGTCGGCGGCCAGCTCGCTCAGCAGCCGGTGGACCTCGGCCTTGGTGCCGACGTCGATGCCGCGCGTCGGCTCGTCGACGATCAGCACCTTCGGGCCGGTTGCCAGCCACTTGGCGAGCACGACCTTCTGCTGGTTGCCGCCGGAGAGGGTGTTGACGCTGTCGGCGATCCGGGCGTACTTCACCTGGAGCTTGACCGCCCAGTCGAGGGAGCGGCTGCGTTCGGCGCCGCGGTCCATCAGTCCGGCCTTCACCGTGGTGCGCAGACCGGTGAGGCCGATGTTGCGCTCGATGGACATGTCCATCACCAGGCCTTGGGCGCGCCGGTCCTCGGGGACCAGGGCGAGGCCGGCGGACATCGCGGTGGAGGGGGCTCCGTTGGTGAGCGGGCGGCCGTCCACCGAGACCTCGCCGGCGTCCCAGCGGTCGATGCCGAAGACGGCCCGGGCGACCTCGGTGCGGCCGGCGCCGACGAGTCCGGCGAGGCCGACGATCTCGCCGCGCCGGACCTCGAAGGAGACGTCGGTGAAGACGCCCTCGCGGGTCAGCCGGCGGACGCTCAGGGCGACCTCGCCCGGTGTGACGTCCTGCTTGGGGTAGAGCTCGTCGAGATCGCGTCCGACCATCCGGCGGACCAGGTCGTCCTCGGTCATGCCCTCGATCGGCTCGCCGGCGATCCACGCCCCGTCGCGCAGGGTGGTCACCCGCTGGCAGATCTCGAAGATCTCCTCGAGCCGGTGCGAGATGAACAGCACGGCCGCGCCCTGTTCGCGCAGGGTGCGCACGACTCCGAAGAGCCGGGCGACCTCGCTGCCGGTGAGGGCGGCGGTGGGCTCGTCCATGATCAGGACGCGGGCGTCGAAGGAGAGCGCCTTGGCTATCTCGACGATCTGCTGGTCGGCGATGGACAGTCCGCGCGCCGGGCGCTCGGGGTCGAGGTCGACGCCGAGGCGCTGCATGAGGGCTGCGGTGGCGGCGTGGGTGGCCTTGTGGTCGATGCGGCCGAGGGCCCGCCGGGGCTGGCGGCCCATGAAGATGTTCTCGGCGATCGACAGGTCGGGGAAGAGCGTGGGCTCCTGGTAGATCACCGCGATTCCGGCGTCGCGGGCGTCGCCGGGACCGTGGAAGACGACGGGCTCGCCGTCGAGCAGCACCCGGCCGGCGTCCGGTCGGTGCACCCCCGCAAGGGTCTTGATCAAGGTCGACTTGCCCGCGCCGTTCTCGCCGGCGAGGGCGTGCACCTCGCCGGGAAACAGCTCCAGGGAGACGCCCCGCAGGGCGCGTACGGCGCCGAAGGACTTGCTCACGTCCCTCAGTGCCAGCACCGGGGGCGGTCCTGTGTCGGACGGGTGGGTCATGGGTGGCTCCTCGACGACGACCGCCGGCCGGGCCGCTCGGGGCCGCCGCGGTGTCGTGAAAGGTTTCAACTGGATGGCCGGGACGTTAGGCATCCCGGGCATGTCGCGTCAATGGGTACGTGTCGAAAAGTTTTCGATACCCGAAGGTCACGCACGGGTCACGGTGAGCACGCCTGGCCTGGGGGGTTGACACCCGCTCGGCAGCCTCATAGCTTCCCGTTCTGAATCGTTTCATCCGAGAGTCGATCTCGGACTGATGTCACAGGAGCCCGAAGTGACCGACCTCGTCGCCGTGAAGGCCGCGCTGAAGACCCAGGCCGTCGAGACGCCGTCATGGGCGTACGGGAACTCGGGGACCCGTTTCAAGGTGTTCGCCCAGCAGGGAGTTCCGCGCACCCCGCAGGAGAAACTGGACGACGCCGCACAGGTGCACGCGGTCACCGGGGCGGCCCCGACCGTCGCACTGCACATCCCGTGGGACAAGGTGGAGGACTACTCCGCGCTGGCCAAGCACGCCGAGGACCGGGGCGTGAAGCTCGGGGCCATCAACTCCAACACCTTCCAGGACGACGCCTACAAGCTGGGCAGCATCTGCCACCCGGAGGCGGCGGTGCGCCGCAAGGCCGTCGACCACCTGCTCGAGTGCGTCGACATCATGGACGCGACGGGCTCCACCGACCTGAAGCTGTGGTTCGCGGACGGCACGAACTATCCCGGCCAGGACGATCTCCGCGCGCGCCAGGACCGGCTCGCGGAGGGCCTCGCCGAGGTGTACGAGCGGCTGGGCGACGGGCAGCGGATGCTGCTGGAGTACAAGTTCTTCGAGCCGGCGTTCTACGCGACGGACGTCCCGGACTGGGGCACGGCGTACGCGCACTGTCTGAAGCTGGGCCCCAAGGCGCAGGTCGTGGTCGACACCGGGCACCACGCGCCCGGAACCAACATCGAGTTCATCGTCGCCACACTGCTGCGCGAGGGGAAGCTCGGCGGGTTCGACTTCAACTCCCGGTTCTACGCCGACGACGACCTGATGGTGGGCGCGGCGGACCCCTTCCAGCTGTTCCGGATCATGTACGAGGTGGTGCGCGGCGGCGGATTCACCTCCGACGTGGCGTTCATGCTCGACCAGTGCCACAACATCGAGGCCAAGATCCCGGCGATCATCCGCTCCGTGATGAACGTCCAGGAGGCGACCGCCAAGGCGCTGCTCGTCGACGCCTCGGCCCTGGCCGACGCCCAGGCCGGCGGCGACGTGCTGGAAGCCAACGCCGTCCTGATGGACGCGTACAACACAGACGTACGGCCGCTGCTGCGCGAGGTGCGCGAGGAGAGCGGACTGAACCCCGACCCCATCGCGGCCTACCGCGCGTCCGGGTGGGCGCAGAAGATCGTCGCCGAGCGGGTGGGAGGGGACCAGGCCGGTTGGGGCGCGTAGACGTCCACCGCCGCCGCCCGTGCGTCGCGGACTGCGGGCCCGTCGAGGCGGGCCGCCCCGGCGGCGGAGCCGCATGCCGATACCACCCCGCGCCCCTCGGGGCGCTATGCCACCCGCGTTCGAGAAGTAAGGACTCCGCATGACCACCCACCCCGAAGCCGCCGCTCTCCTCGCCCGGTCGAACCGGCTCGGCGCCGATCCCCGCAACACGAACTACGCCGGCGGCAACACGTCCGCGAAGGGCTCCGACACCGACCCCGTCACCGGCGGGGACGTCGAGCTGATGTGGGTGAAGGGGTCGGGCGGCGACCTCGGCACGCTCACCGAGGCCGGACTGGCCGTGCTGCGGCTGGACCGGCTGCGGGCGCTGCGTGACGTCTACCCGGGGGTCGAGCGCGAGGACGAGATGGTCGCCGCGTTCGACTACTGCCTGCACGGCAAGGGCGGGGCCGCCCCGTCCATCGACACCGCGATGCACGGACTCGTCGACGCCCCGCACGTCGATCACCTGCACCCGGACTCCGGCATCGCGCTCGCCTGCGCCGCCGACGGGGAGAAGTTGACCGCCGAGTGCTTCGGCGACGCGGTCGCCTGGGTACCGTGGCGGCGCCCCGGGTTCCAGCTGGGCCTGGACATCGCCGCCATCAAGGCGGCCAACCCGCAGGCCATCGGCGTGATCCTCGGCGGTCACGGCATCACCGCCTGGGGCGACAGCGCCGAGGAGTGCGAGCGCAACTCGCTGCACATCATCCGCACCGCCGAGGCGTTCCTCGCCGAGAAGGGCAGGGCCGAGCCCTTCGGCCCCGTCCTCGAGGGCTACGGCCCGCTGCCCGAGGGCGAGCGCCGCAAGCGTGCGGCCGCGCTCGCGCCGCACGTGCGGGCGATCGCCTCGCAGGACCGGCCGCAGGTCGGGCACTTCGACGACTCGGACGTCGTCCTCGACTTCACCGCGCGGGCCGAGCACCCGCGGCTCGCCGCGCTCGGCACCTCCTGCCCCGACCACTTCCTGCGCACCAAGGTGCGGCCGCTGGTCCTGGACCTGCCGCCGACCGCGCCGCTGGAGGACGCCGTGGCCCGGCTCGGCGAGCTGCACACCGCCTACCGCGAGGAGTACGCCGCCTACTACGAGCGGCACGCCGAGCCCGGCTCCCCCGCGATGCGCGGCGCCGACCCGGCGATCGTGCTGGTGCCCGGCGTGGGCATGTTCTCCTTCGGCAAGGACAAGCAGACCGCCCGGGTGGCCGGCGAGTTCTACGTCAACGCGATCAACGTGATGCGGGGCGCCGAGGCGGTGTCCTCGTACGCGCCGATCGAGGAGTCGGAGAAGTTCCGCATCGAGTACTGGGCGCTCGAGGAGGCCAAGCTCCAGCGGATGCCGAAACCCAAGCCGCTCGCCACCCGGGTCGCCCTGGTGACGGGAGGCGGCAGCGGGATCGGCAAGGCGATCGCGCACCGGCTGGCCGCCGAGGGCGCCTGCGTGGTCGTCGCCGATCTCGACGGCGAGAACGCCGCCGCCGTCGCCGAGGAGCTCGGCGGACCCGACAGGGCCGCCGCGGTCACCGTCGACGTGACGTCCGAGGAGCAGATCGCCGCCGCCTTCGAGGCCGCCGCGCTCGCCTTCGGCGGGGTCGACCTGGTCGTCAACAACGCCGGAATCTCGATCTCCAAGCCGCTGCTGGAGACGTCGGCGAAGGACTGGGACCTCCAGCACGACATCATGGCCCGCGGGTCCTTCCTCGTCTCGCGCGAGGCGGCGCGCACGATGATCGCGCAGCGCCTCGGCGGCGACATCGTCTACATCGCCTCGAAGAACGCCGTCTTCGCCGGGCCCAACAACATCGCCTACTCCGCCACCAAGGCCGACCAGGCCCACCAGGTGCGGCTGCTCGCGGCCGAACTGGGCGAGCACGGCATCCGCGTCAACGGGGTCAACCCCGACGGCGTGGTGCGCGGCTCGGGCATCTTCGCCGGCGGCTGGGGCGCCCAGCGGGCCGCCACCTACGGCATCGAGGAGGAGAAGCTGGGCGAGTTCTACGCGCAGCGGACCATCCTCAAGCGCGAGGTGCTGCCCGAGCACGTGGCGAACGCCGTGTTCGCGCTGACCGGCGGCGAGCTCACCCACACCACCGGACTCCATGTCCCCGTCGACGCGGGTGTGGCAGCCGCGTTCCTCCGGTGACGGCCGTGCGGTCGTACGCCGCCGTCGACCTCGGCGCGTCGAGCGGGCGCGTCATGGTCGGCCGCGTCGGCCCCGGCACACTGGAGCTGACCGAGGCGCACCGCTTCGCCAACCGCCCGGTCCGCCTCCCCGAGGGGCTGCGCTGGGACGTGCTGTCCCTGTACGCGGGGGTGCTGGACGGTCTGCGCGCGGCGGGCCAGGTCGACTCCGTCGGCATCGACAGCTGGGCCGTCGACTACGGTCTGCTGGACGCCGACGGGGCGCTGCTCGGCAACCCGGTGCACTACCGGGACGCGCGCACCGAGGGCGTCGCCGAGAAGGTGTGGGCGAGCGTGCCGGCGGCCGAGCTGTACGCGGCGACCGGTCTGCAGTACGCGCCGTTCAACACGCTCTACCAGCTGACGGCCGCCGCCTCCACGGCCCAGCTGGCGCAGGCGCGGCGGCTGCTGCTCATCCCCGACCTGCTGGCGTACTGGCTGACGGGCGAGCAGGGCACGGAGCTGACGAACGCCTCGACGACGCAGTTGATCGACCCCCGCACCGGCGACTGGTCGCACGCCGTCGCCGGCCGGCTCGGGATCGACCTCACGCTGTTCGCCCCGCTGCGGCGGCCCGGCGACCCGGCGGGACTGCTGCGGGAGAAGGTGCTGGAGGAGACGGGCCTCACCGGACCGGTGCCGGTGACTGCCGTCGGCTCGCACGACACCGCGTCGGCCGTGGCGGCCGTCCCGGCCGTCGACGAGCGGTTCGCCTACATCTGCACCGGCACCTGGTCGCTGGCCGGCCTGGAGCTCACGGCGCCCGTGCTCACCGAGGAGAGCCGCGCCGCCAACTTCACCAACGAGCTGGGGCTGGACGGCACGGTCCGCTATCTGCGCAACATCATGGGACTGTGGCTGCTCCAGGAGTGCATGCGCGCCTGGGACCACCCCGACCTGGCGGGCCTGCTGCGGGACGCGGCAGCCGCGCCCGCGCTGCGCTCGGTCGTGGACGCGGGGGACGCCGTCTTCCTGCCGCCCGGGCGGATGCCGGAACGGATCGCCGAGGCCTGCCGCGCCTCGGGGCAGCCGGTTCCGGGCACCCCCGGTGAGATCACCCGCTGCATCCTCGACTCCCTGGCCCTGGCGCACCGCAGGGCGATCGAGGAGGCTCAGCGGCTGGCCGGCCATGCCGTCGACGTGGTCCACATCGTCGGCGGCGGCACCCGCAACACGCTGCTGTGCCAGCTCACCGCCGACGCCTGCGGACTGCCGGTGGTGGCCGGTCCGACGGAGGCGGCCGCGCTCGGCAACGTGCTCGTCCAGGCCCGCTCCCACGGGCTGGTCGGCGACCGTGCCGACATGCGCCGGCTGCTCGCCCGCACCCAGCCGCTGACACGCTACGAGCCGCGCGGCGGCGCGGAGCGGTGGCGGGAGGCGCAGGCCCGTCTCACCACACGGTGAGACGGGGACTCCCCCGGAGCACCCCGGCGGGCTACTCTTCATTCATCCGATGACCGACCCCCGAGGAGCCGCGATGCGTGTCGCCCTGTTCCTGACCTGTGTCAACGACACGCTCTATCCGGACACCGGCCGCGCCGTGGTGAAACTGCTGACCAGGCTGGGCGTCGAGGTCGACTTCCCGATGGCGCAGACCTGCTGCGGCCAGGCCCACTACAACACCGGTTACCGCCATGAGGCCGAACCCCTCGCCCGGCATTTCTCCGATGTCTTCGGTGAATACGAGGCGATCGTGACGCCGTCGGGATCGTGCGGGGCGATGGTGCGGGAGCTGTACCCGCGGATGGGCGAGCGGGCCCGGGCGGAAGGGCGCGGAGACACGCTCGCCGCGACCCTCGCCCCGGTCGTCCCGAAGACGTACGAGCTCACCGAGTTCCTGGTGGACGTGCTCGGTGTGACCGACGTCGGCGCGTACTACCCGCACACGGTGACCTATCACCCGACCTGTCACGGGCTGCGCGGTCTGGGGCTCGGGGACCGGCCGCGGCGGCTGCTCCAGGCGGTCCGGGGGCTGGAGCTCACGGAGCTGCCGGGCGCCGACGAGTGCTGCGGCTTCGGCGGCACGTTCGCGCTGAAGAACTCCGACGTCTCGGCGGCGATGGGCGCCGACAAGGTGCGCAACGCCGAGTCGACGGGCGCGGAGGTGCTGTGCGCGGCCGACAACTCCTGTCTGATGCACATCGGCGGGACCATGACCCGGCTGCGGACCGGGATGCGGCCGGTGCACATCGCGGAGATCCTGGCGAGTACGGAAGCGGAGCCGGCGCTGTGAGCGGGACGTTCGTCGGCATGCCGGCGTTTCCGGAGGCCGCCCGGGAGGCGGTCGGCGACACGACTCTGCGCGCCAATCTGCGGCACGCCACGCACACCATCCGCGCCAAGCGCGCGGCGGCGGTCGCCGAGGTGTCCGACTGGGCCGCCCTGCGCGAGGCCGGCAAGCAGATCAAGGACCACACGCTGCGGCATCTCGACCGGTATCTGGTGCAGTTGGAGGAGTCGGTCACCGCGGCCGGCGGCACGGTCCACTGGGCCGCCGACGCCGACGAGGCCAACCGGATCGTCACCCGGCTGGTCAAGGAGACCGGCGAGTCCGAGGTCGTCAAGGTCAAGTCCATGGCGACGCAGGAGATCGGGCTCAACGAGGCGCTGGAGGCCGAGGGCATCCGGGCCTACGAGACCGATCTCGCCGAGCTGATCGTGCAGTTGGGCAAGGACCGCCCCTCGCACATCCTGGTCCCGGCCATCCACCGAAACCGGGGCGAGATCCGGGACATCTTCGCCGCGGAGATGAGCCAGTGGGGGCGTCCGGCCCCGGAGGGCCTCACGGACACGCCCGCCGAGCTCGCCGAGGCGGCCCGCCTGCACCTGCGGGAGAAGTTCCTGCGCGCCAAGGTCGGCGTCTCCGGCGCGAACTTCATGGTCGCCGAGACCGGCACCCTGGTGGTCGTGGAGTCGGAGGGCAACGGGCGGATGTGCCTCACCCTCCCCGAGACGCTGATCTCCGTCGTCGGCATCGAGAAGATCGTGCCGACCTGGCGCGACCTGGAGGTCTTCCTCCAGACGCTGCCCCGCTCCTCGACGGCCGAACGCATGAACCCTTACACCTCGACATGGACGGGCACCACGGACGGCGACGGTCCGCGGACGTTCCATCTGGTGCTGCTGGACAACGGCCGCACCGACACGCTCGCCGACGAGGTCGGCCGGCAGGCCCTGCGCTGTATCCGCTGCTCGGCCTGTCTGAACGTGTGCCCCGTGTACGAGCGGGCCGGCGGCCACGCCTACGGCTCGGTCTACCCGGGCCCGATCGGCGCCATCCTCAGTCCTCAACTGCGGGGCACCGGCAGTGAGATCGACGCCTCGCTGCCGTACGCCTCCTCCCTGTGCGGGGCCTGCTACGAGGTCTGTCCGGTCGCCATCGACATCCCGGAGGTGCTGGTGCACCTGCGTGAACGGGTCGTGCAGGGCGGGCCGGTGACCCTGGAGGGCAACCGGACGGTGCTGAAGCCCGCCAAGGGCCACGCCGCCGAGCGCGCGGCGATGCGGGCGGCCCGCTGGGCGTTCGCCCGACCCGGCGCGCTGCGCGCCGGTCAGCGGCTGGCGTCCCGCACCCGCCGGCTGCACCCCCGCACTCTGCCCGGACCGGGCCGGGCGTGGAGCGGCAGCCGGGATCTTCCGCCCGTGCCCGCGGAACCCTTCCGCGACTGGTGGCAGCGGACCAACGGCGGCGACGCCGGCGAGGGGAGGGCGAAGTGAGCAGCAGGGAACAGATTCTGGGCCGGGTCCGGCGCGCGCTGGCCGACGTGCCGCGCGGCGACGGGTCGGAGCGGCCCGACGGGTCCGAAGCGCCCGACGGGTCCGGAGGGGTCGCCGGGTACGAGGATGCCGTGGCCCGGTCGTACCTGCGGGAGCACGGCGAGCGCGACGCCGCACAGACGGCGGAGCTGCTGGCGGAGAACCTGGCCGACTACCGGGCGCTCGTGCACCGCTGCACCGAGGACGAACTCCCTTCTCTGATCGCCCGGTTGCTCGCCGACCACGGGACGAGGTCGGTCCTCGCGCCGGCGGGGCTGGACCCCGCCTGGCTGTCGGCGGCGGACGCCGAGCGGATCGAGGACCGGGCCGAGAGCACCGCGCACGAGCTGGACGGTGTGGACAGCGTGGTCACGGCGTGTGCGGTGGCGATCGCGGAGACCGGGACGATCGTCCTGGACGGCGGCCCCGGTCAGGGCCGGCGCCGCGTCACCCTGGTCCCCGACCACCATGTGTGCGTGGTGCGGGTACCCGGGCAGGTCGTGTCGTCCGTGCCGCAGGCCCTCGAACGGCTCGACCCGGCCCGCCCGTTGACATGGATCTCCGGTCCGTCGGCGACCAGCGACATCGAGCTGGACCGGGTGGAGGGGGTGCACGGCCCGCGCACGCTGGAGGTCGTCCTCATCGACTGAGGCGGGCAGGGCCGGGCGCGCCTGCCGCGTTCAGAGCTCGCGCGGCTCCAGCGGGTCGACCGCCGGGCCCTGCACGACCGCGCCCCGCACGTCGAACCGCGAACCGTGGCACGGACACTCCCAGGCCCGCTCGGCGCGGTTGAAGGCGACGAGGCAGCCCAGATGGGTGCAGCGTGCGGACAGGGCGTGGAGCTGTCCGTCCTCGTCGCGGTGGACGGCGCAGCGCTCGCCGCCGACCCGGACCACCGCGCCGTCGCCCGGTGCGAGGGTCTCGACGGACGGCCCGGAGGGCGAGGGCAGCCGGTCGCCGACGAAGTGCCGGGCCACGTCGGCCTGCTGCTTGAGGAAGGCGGCGCCCTCGCGGACGACGGAGGCGAGCCGGCGGGGGTCGTACAGGTCGTCCCAGGGGGTCGTCCCGCCGGTGATCTGCTCGGCCAGCAGACGGCCGGCCATGACGCCCCCGCTCATCCCCCAGCCGCCGAAGCCGGTCGCCACGTAGGCGTGGCGGCTGCCGGGGTGCAGCGGTCCGACCAGCGGGACGGAGTCGGTGGAGTCGTTGTCCTGGGTGGCCCAGCGGTGGGTGAAGGTCAGGTCGCCGAAGCGGTCGGTGGCCCAGGCGCACAGGCGGGCGAACCGCTCGTCGACGTCACCGCCGGAGCCCGGCGTGAAGTGCTCGCCCGTCACGATGAGCAGGCGCCGGCCGTCGTCCATCGGCGCCGTGCGCACCGAGCGGGTGTTCTGCTCCTGGGTGATGTACATGCCGAGCGGGGCGCCGATGGCGTCGAGCGGCGCGGCCACGACCAGTTCGCGGCGCGGAGAGAGCCGGGTGAAGAGCAGCGCCCGGTCGAAGACCGGGTAGTGGGTGGCGACGACGACGGACCGGGCGCTCACCTCGGTCCCGGACGCGGGCGAGCGGGTGGTGAGCACACAGGGGGCGCCCTCGGTGAGGCCGGTGACCCGGGTCTGCTCGTGGATCGTGCCGCCGAGCCGCCGGATGTCGTCGGCGAGGGCGAGGAGGTACTTGCGGGGGTGGAACTGCGCCTGCTCCGCGACCCGGACCGCGCCGGCGACGGGAAACGGCAGGTCCGTGTCGGTCACGTACGCGGCCGGGAGCCCGGCCTCCCGCGCGGCCTCCGCCTCCGCCTTCAGGGCATCGGTGCCGGAGGCGTCCTCGACGTAGGTGTAGGCCGCCGTCTCCTCCCAGTCGCAGTCGACGCCGAGCGTGTCCGCGGTCGCGGCGATGTGCCGGACGGCCTCCGACTGCGAGCGGGCGTACAGTGCGGCCGCCTCCGGCCCCCGGGTGCGGCGCAGCCGGTCGTAGACCAGGGTGTGCAGGGCGCTGACCTTCGCCGTCGTGTGCCCGGTGACCCCGGCCGCGATCCGGTCCGCCTCCAGCACGGCGACGGAGAGCCCCCGCCGGGCCAGCTCCCACGCGGTGCTCAGTCCGGCGATGCCCGCGCCGACGACCGCGACGTCCACGGTGAGCGGCCCCTCGGGCGGGGGCAGCGGGTCGCCGGGGGGCGCGGTGTCCAGCCAGTACGACCCGTGGAGGTGCGCGTGATCGTCCATGTCCGCCGGGTTCCCACGGCCGGGCGGGTCACACGGGCTCCCGCGCCCCGCGATGACGGCTCCCGCTCTCCGAGGGCTCCCGATCGCGAGCCGGCTCCCGATCCGAGGCGGGCTCCCGATCCGAGGCGGGCTCCCGGTCCGAAGCGGGCTCCCGGTCCGAAGCGGGCTCCCGGTCCGCGCCGGCTGCCGGTCCCACCGGCGTGCGCGCCGCGCGGCTGCGGCCGTCGCTCAGGACCAGGTGATCGGGCAGCCGTGCCGCAGGGCGTACCGGGCGGCGCGCAGGTACAGGGCCACGTAGAAGGCCGCCTGAAGGTCGTCGGCCCACGGTCCCGGCCGTGCCACGGCCGCCTCGCTCGCCTCGCCGTCCAGGAACCACCGCGTCAGTTCCAGGTTGCCGCCGGTCTCCGGTATCGCGTCCAGGGGCAGGTCGAGAGCGCGGGCCAGCCGCTCGGCGAGGGCGAGGACCTGCGGCGCTCCGGCGATCAGCGTCTCGTCCGCGTAGGCGCTGCCGATCGGCAGTTCCACCTCCCGGTCGAGGGAGACCGGCACCAGGACGGTCCAGCCGAGGAGCGTCTCCTCCTCGGCCGGGGTGAGGTGCGCCCGGCACAGCGCGGGGGGGGGGGGGGGGGGGAGGGGGGGG
>NZ_JBMNDR010000102.1:0-12487 GCF_052543235.1 Streptomyces sp. SAS_272
CACCGCGCTGATGCGGTGGGGCGGCCCCTTGCGTCTTCCTCGGATCAGGTCAGCCCGCGCGGTCGGCGGCCTTCCTGCCAGGCCCGGTCAATCGCAGCAGCGGCGGCATCCCCGGCCAACTGCTCGATCTCCTCGGGCACCTCCCGCTCGTCGAGTACGAAGAGCCGGCCACTGACGAGACGGGTGGTCGTCTTCCAGTCGAGACGACGCCCCGCCTCCCGAGCGGCACGCCGGACGTCTTTCAGCTCGCCCATCTCCGCAAGATCGTCGACGCTCAGTATCAGCTGCCCGTAGTAGCCCTGGTACTCGGGCTTGAGGGCGGCCCGCATCAGCGACTCAAGGCGGTCGACCAGCTTCTCGTACCGTCGCCGGGCCAGATCATCCTTGACGGGCATCCTGCACAGCTCCCCACCGTCCGCGCGCTGGCGTGTGTGCCATATGTGTGCTGCAAGCGCAGGAGCCCTCCCGTCCGCTGGACGGAAGGGCTCCTGACCTGGTGCTTTGCTGTGCCCCCGGCAGGATTCGAACCTGCGACACCCGCTTTAGGAGAGCGGTGCTCTATCCCCTGAGCTACGAAGGCGGGGCTTGGGTGAGACCTTGCCCGGACTCGGTGCACTAGTCGTGGCCAGGTCTCTCGGTCAAGCCCTGAGCGACCTGAGGCAGCAGCTGCGGCGAGGTGGTGGGCGGAGCCCGCGTGACACGCCGCAGCGCCCGTCGGGGCGCTCGATCCACAGACTACCGGATCGAGGCTCGGACGGGCGCTGGTGTATCGGGCGGAGCGGGTCCTCCGGTCGTCCTGCACGATGTCGTCGGCCGCCTGTCGCCACGAGGGAGCACCCTCCCGCCCGGGAGGTGCAGCGCACTGCACCTCCGGGGCGGACGGGACAGGGGGGCGCAAACCGTCAGACGCGGGCGGTCATGACTTGCCGAGCAGGCGCCAGATCTGGTTCTTCTTGGTGGTCAGGGTGCTGCCGGTGTCGCAGGTCCACTGGTGGACGAGGGCGCCGGGGGCGGTGGAGACGGTGCTGACGTCGACGCACTTTCCGCTGTGTACGGCGACGAGCTGATAGTCGTGGCTGTTGCCGAGCGCGGTCACCGGGCGGAGGGTGAACCGCTGGTTGCCGGCGCCGGTGCAGGTCCACTGCTGGACGGCGGCCGCGTTGGCGGTGGAGACCTCGGAGATGTCGAGGCACTTGCCGCTGGAGTGGTTGACGACGGTGTAGGTGTCGGCGGGGCCGGTGGCGGGGTGGAAGTCGAAGAGCTGCTCCTGACCGCCTCCGCAGGTGTTCTGCCGGTACTGGGTGCCGTCGGCGGTGGACCGGCCGGGGTTCTCGAGGCAGAGCGAGCTGTGCTGGGCGACGGCCGTGGAGGAGAAGCCGGTCGCGGCGCCGATGTGGAGGTTCTGCGGGGCGAAGGAGACTTCGTCCAGGTGGGGCGCGGAGCTGGAGCGCATGGGCTGGCCGATGTCGCTCCCGCCGCCGGAGTAGACCACGCCGATGGTCGTGCCGTCGTAGTTGTAGAGCTGTGAGGCGGTGAACTTCACCGTGTTGGCGCCCTTGGCCAGGGTCACGGGAACGGTGTGGGTGGCGAACTGGTTCCAGTGCAGGGTGCTGGCGAAGTTGACGCGGGTGGCGGCGCCGCCGTTGACGCTGACGTCGGCGTGCTCGGCGTACAGGTCGGGGTTGTAGTGGTTGGAGGGCAGTTCCTCGGCGTCGGCGTAGCGCATGGTCATGGCGTAGGCGCCGGCCGTGGGCGCGTTGACGTTGAGGGTGAGGGAGTTGGCGGTGCCGTTGCCGATGCCGGTGACGACTCCGCCGTCGGCCTGGGTGTAGGTGGTGTCGGCGGCCGCGGTGCCGGTGAGGGCGCCGCTCTCGGCCTGGTAGGTGACGACGTTGCCGGTGGTGACGGCGTCGCCGGCGCCGAACGGGGTGACGGCCAGGTCGTCCAGGGCCAGGGTGCCGCTGGTGCCGGCGACCTCGACCTTGTTGATGCCGGCGGTCAGGTGGACCCGGTTGGTGGAGGTGGACCAGGCGCCGGTCGTCGCGCCGGAGAGGGTCTGGTCGTCGGCTGCCTTGCCGTTGACGGTGAGGGCGGCCTGGCCGGTGTTGCGGTAGCGGGCTGTCACGTCGGCGTAGCCGTCCTGCGCGGAGTAGACCCAGAACGTCGCGGACTTGCCGGAGGTGAGGTTCACCGCGCCCGCGCCGGACTGGCCCTGCGAGGTGTAGGCGGCGGTGCCGCTGTCGGAGAGGGCGGCCTGCTCGGCCTCGTAGAGCGTGGTGCCCTGGACCGCGGCGTTCTTGTACCGCAGGTCGATCTTGTCGACGAGGGCGTCGCCGGTGGTCTTCGCGCCGTTGTCACCGGTGGTGGCCAGGGTGATGGTGTGGCTGCCTGAGGTGAGGTGCACGGTGGTGTCGCTGTGCCCCCAGACCACCCACTGGAAGCCCACCGGCATGTCCATCCTGGTCGAGGCGCCGCCGTCGACCCGCATGTACACGTCCGTCGGTCCCTTGACGTCGGGGTCCTTGGCGTAGCTGTTGCCGAACACCGACAGGTCGTAGTCGCCGGTGGTGGGCACGGAGACCGGGAAGGAGATCACCGTGGTCGAGCCGGTGCGCAGTCCGCCGACGTCCTTGGCGCCTGAGGTGGCGAACTTGCTGACGTTGCCGGTCGTGCCCTCGGTGTTGATGTTGTAGCCGCTGCCGCTGAGCGTGGCGTTCTCGGCCTCGTACGTGCCCGTCCAGGTGCTGTCGGAGGCGGTGGCGCTGCCGGTGCCCCCGGGAGAGACGATCACCTGGTACGCGGACATCGCGTCGAGGGTGAGCGGGAGGGTGATCGAGCCGTCGGAGCCCACGGCGACGTCGGCGTCCGAGAGCCGGGTCGGGGTGGCCGCCGCGCCGATGTAGCCGCTGTAGCGGTCCTGGAACACGCTGACGTGCACGGTGCTGCCGAAGACCGCGGGGTCGATGTTCTTGATCACCGTGCTGGAGGCGCCGCTGGTGCCGCCGCCGGCGAGGATCACGCGGGCCTGCTTCTTGGCCGCGTCGAGGCTCGCCACGCCCTGGAGGGTGTACGCGGCGTCGGCCCCGGTGCTGGTGACCTTGACGGTGTTGCCGCCCTTCATGGAGCTGTACCAGTTGTACAGCCACCACTGGGCGTTGGGGGTGTTCTGGGCGGCGGCGGAGTCGCCGAGGTTGCCGTTGATGTTCCAGTACGGCAGGTTGCCGTCGACCTTCTCGTCCTCGAGGGCCGCGATCCACTGGACCATCTGGCCGGGGTCGGTCAGGTGGTAGCGGTGGGCGTACTCGTTGAGGTTGACGGTGATCGGGGAGGTGATCCCCGCGGCGGTCTCCACCGCGCGGTAGGCGTTGACGGTGCCGCGGACGTCGGCCGGGCTGCCCAGGGTGTGCCAGGTCACCACGTCGGGCAGGCAGTTGTTGGCCTTGCAGTAGGTGAGGAATCCCCTGAGGGAGGAGTCGCTGTAGCCGGCGCTGTTGGGCCCCGCCAGCCGCGCCTGGGGCCAGATGCCCTTGATGAAGTCGTAGGTCTGCCGCCACTCGGAGTTGAAGGCGGCCAGCGCCGTCGAGTTGGTGCGCATGCCGTTGAACCAGCCGATGTCGGGCTCGTTGTAGGGCACGAAGACGATGTGGCTCGCGTAGGGGCTGACCTTCGCCTGCTCGACCTGCTTCTTCACGTTCGCCTGGTATTCCGCGTAGCTCGCGCGCTCGTACGTGTTGCGGTACACGTCCGTCATGTAGATGAAGACGTCCCTGCCGCCGCTGTCGACGAAGGGCTTGGCGACCTCCAGGGCGTCCGAGCCGGGGTGCTGCTGTCCGTCCTGGTACTTGGTGTTGGTGGTCTGCAGTCCCATTCCCTCGATGAGGTTGTTCGTCGGCACGTCCGGCCCGTACAGGCCGTACAGCGCCCCGGACGCGCCGCCGCGGAAGGCTCCGGTGGTGGTGCCGAGGTCGACGGTGAGGGTGGGGGTGGCCGCGGAGGCCGGCGTCGCCGTCACGGTGGTGACGCCGGCCACCACGGCCAGCGGGAGCAGCGTCCTGGTGATGCCGTGGAGGAGGCGTCTCTTGGCCGAGCGCCTTTGCCCGAGTCTTGGCATGTGCTTACGTCCCTTCAGGGATGGGGCTGGTTGTGGCTGTGCCGGCCCCCGTGCCGGACGTGTGGGTGGGCGTCGCCTGCGGGTCAGGCGACGGTGGTGACGGCTGCCCCGGCTTTCGCGCCGCGGCGTTCGTGGTCCCGGGCGAGGAGGAGGTAGCTGCTCGCGGTCCAGGTGTAGGCGCGGTCGCGCAGTCCCTCGCCGGTCAGGGCGTCGAAGTTCTCGGCGAAGCCCGAGGACTCGCACAGGGCGCGGAAGCGGGCGCTGATCTCGTCCGCGAGGCGGGTGTGCCCGGCGCGGCGCAGGCCGTCCTCGACGAGGACGGTGGCCGGGGCCCAGATGGGGCCGCGCCAGTAGCCGTCGGGCTCGTAGTGGGGGGAGGCGGGGTGTTCGGTGGCCAGGCCGAACGCGGTGAGGTGGGCCTCGATCCGTTCGGCCAGCCGGTCGCGGACCGCGGCGGGCAGACGGTCGCCGAGCACGATCGGCATCAGGTCGAGCAGGCTGGCGCTGGGGGTGCGGGCTCCGCCGTGGGCCGGGCGGCTCAGGAACCGTTCGCCGTCCCACAGTTCGTCGAGCAGGGCCGCCTGGAGGGCGTCGGCCGTGGCGGCACGGCGCCCGGCGTCCTCGGGGCAGCCCAGTTCCTCGGCCAGCCGGGCCAGTTCGTCGAGTTGGAGGATCAGCAGGGCGGTGAGATCGGCGGTGACGGCGAGACGTCCGGGGTCGAAGGTGGTGGCGTTGTCCCAGCCGCTGTCGTTGCCGTGCTGGTAGTGGGGCAGGGCGGCGTCGGGTGCGCGACGCGCGGTGAGCCAGAAGTCCGTCCAGCGGGTCAGCCGGTCGTACGCCTCGGTCAGCTGCGCCCGGGTGAGCGGCTCGGGGAGCCGTCGGCGCAGGTGGCCGAGGGCCCATCCGTGGATGGGCGGTTTGACGAAGTTGTAGAGGACCTCGGAGTGGGTGACGGAGTCGGGGAGCGCGCCGCCGGCGTCCTGGTGGTCGAAGGGGAGGGAGAACTGGTCCCAGGCGAGTCCGGGGCAACCGGGCGCCAGGGCAAGGGCGTTGAAGCAGTGGTCCCAGCTCCACACCTTGTCCATCCAGTGCTTGGACATCAGCACGGCGGGCCGGGTGACCAGTCCGGCCGGGAACACGGTCGCCGACCACACCACGTAGGCGGCGAGTTCGGCGGCCGGGGTGGCCTCCGAGCGCCAGGGTGCGACGGTGCCGGCGAAGCCGGCGAACAGCTCGCGCGCCGCCTCCCGGACCTCGCCGAACGTCGCCGGGGAGTGGAAGGGCGGTCGTGCGGTGTCGAGTTCCTCGATCGCGACCTCCCATGAGCCGTCGGCCCCGGCGGCGACCGTCAGACCGCGGTCGCCGGCGCCCAGCGCCTGTGAGCCGGAGACGGCGGTGACCGTGCCCGACAGCACGGTGATCCGGTAGCGGCGGCCGGTCTCGTAGGAGGTGAACACGTGCGCGCCGTCCACCGGATCGCGGTAGAAGTAGGTCCCGCCGAAGGGGGTCAGGGCATGCGCCGCCGCGGTGACGCGCAGGTCCAGTCCCTCGCCGTGCACGCGCACGGTGTCCGGGGACTCGTAGGCGAGGTCCACGCGCCCGGCCGCGCCGGTCCAGCCGAGCAGGCCCGGCGTCGCCTCTACGGAGGTCTCCGCCCGCTCGCCCGTCGCCGCGTCGAGGGGGACGAGGCGCAGGACGGCGTGCATGCCGTTCTGGTGCGAGACGAGGTGGAGGTCCTCGGCGAGCGTCCGCTCCGCCAGCACGGGGGAGACGCCGAACCAGGAGCCGTGCGTGCTGAAGGGTATGTCGTGGACGGAGAAGGCCGGGCCGGCCGGTGCGGCGGTCATGGAGGCGGCACTCATTTCTTGTGCGGGGGCGGTCGGCGGTTCGCGGATCGCGGTCAGCCGGACGGGGCGACGGTGCTCGCACGGCGGCTCGTGGGGAGCGCGGCGACACGGGCGGGGGGCGTCGGCACGGGGTGGTGGGCGTCGGCATTGGTGGTGCGGGACGGCACGGGTGGTGCTTGGCTGCACGGGTGGTGCGGGGTGGTGCGGGGTGGTCGGGTGGTGCGGGGCGGCACGGTGGTGCGGGGCGGTGCGAGTGGTGCGGGACGGCATGGTGGTGCGGGTGGTCGGGTGGTGCCGGGGTCAGTCCTTGACGGCGCCGGCGGTCACGCCGGCGGCCACGTACCGCTGGGCCAGGACGAGGATGACCGCGGCCGGCAGCGAGGCCACGACGGCGGTGGCCATGATGGCGTTCCACTGCTGGTTGTTGTTGCCGATGTAGTGGTAGATGCCGAGGGTGATCGGTTCGTGGGCGCCGCCGTTGACGAGCGTGCTGGCGAAGACGAAGTCGGACCACGACCACAGGAAGGCGAACAGGGACACCGTGACGACGGAGTTGCGGCTCATCGGCAGGACGATCGCCCAGAAGGTGCGCAGCGGTCCGGCCCCGTCCGTCTTCGCGGCCTGCAGCAGTTCGCCGGGGATGCCGGACATGAACGCGGTGAAGATGAGGACGGCGAACGGGACGGCCAGCGTCGAGTCGGCGACGATCAGGCCGGGTACGGACTGGAGCATGCCGAGCTGCAGGTAGATGGCGTAGAAGCCCATCGCCATGATGATGCCGGGGATCATCTGGGCGGCCAGGAGGACGAAGTTGAGGATCCCGCGGCCGCGCGGACGCAGTTTGGCCAGCGCGTAGCCGGCGGGTGCGGCCAGCGCCACGGTCAGGGCCACCGTGCCGAGGCCGATGACGAGGCTGGTGCCGAGGTAGGGCAGTTGCTGGTCGACGACGGCCCGGTAGCCCTCCAGGGTCGGGTGGGCGGGGAACAGGTCCGGCGGGCTCTTGCGCATGTCCTGGTCGCGGGTGAAGGACACGTTGAGCATCCAGTAGACCGGGAACAGCATGACCGTGGTCAGCAGCACCCCGACGGCCGTCTTCACCCAGGTGCGGCGGCGACGGTTCGGGACCGTCCGTGCGTGCGTCATGACAGTGCCTGCTTTCGCTGGACCCGGACGTGGATCAGGCCGAAGACCAGGGCGGCGACGACCAGCAGGTTGCCCACGGCCGCTCCGGGGCCGAAGGCGGGCAGCAGGTTGCCGAAGCCGAGCTGGTAGGACCAGGTGGCGAAGGTGGTGGACGAGTCGGCCGGGCCGCCCTTGGTCATGATCCAGATGATGTCGAAGACCTTGAGCGTGTAGACGAGGCCCAGCAGCAGGGTGATCGCGGACACCGGCCGCAGCAGGGGGAAGGTGATGCGCCAAAAACGCTGCCAGGCGTTCGCTCCGTCGAGCGCGGCCGCCTCGTACAGGCCGGCGGGGATGGACTGCAGACCGCTGTAGAGGACGACCAGGTTGAAGGGGACGCCGATCCAGATGTTCGCGATGATCACCGAGGCCAGCGACCAGGACGGCGAGGTCAGCCAGTTCACCGGCCCGATGCCGACGGCGTGCAGGGCGGCGTTGACGATTCCGGAGTCGCTGTTGAGCATCCACGACCAGGTCGACGCCGACACGATGAGCGGCAACAGCCACGGCACCAGGAACAGCGCCCGCAGAGTGGCGGAGAGCCGGAAGTTCTGGTTGAAGAAGACGGCGAGCGCCAGGCCGATCGCGTACTGGAAGACCAGGCACACGGCGGTGAACGCCGCCGTGTGCAGCAGCGCCGGAGCGAACGTCGGGTCGTCGAACACGATCCGGTAGTTGGCCAGGCCCGTGAACGGCGCGTCGCCCCGGACGAAGGAGCGCACGGTGTAGTGGCGCAGGCTCAGGTCGATGTTGCGGTAGAGCGGATAGGCGTAGAAGAGGACGAGGTAGAGGGTCACCGGGGTCAGGAACGCCCAGGCGGCCCACTGCGGGGAGGCGGGACGCCGCCGGGCCGGGGGGTGGGCCGGGGGCGGGGCGGCGGGTGCCGCCCCGTTCCGGTCGCGTACCGGCCGGCGGTCCGGCGACGTTGTCGTGTGCTTCATCGGCTGGCCGGGGTCCTGGTCACTTGGCGGCGGACTGGGCTGCGGTGAGCGCGTCCTTCGGTGACGCGGACCCGCTGAGGGAGGACTGCACGGCCTTCCACAACTGCTCGGAGATCTTGGGGTACTTGGTGCCCAGGTCGTCACTGGTGCGTCCCTTGGCGGCGTGCACCGCGTCGACCCAGGGCTTGAGTCCGGGGTCGGCCGCGACCTGCTTGTCCTGGACCTCGGCGGTGGGAGCCACGTAGGAAAGCGTCGTGTCGGTGGCGAGCAGGTTCTGGCTGCTGCTCAGGCAGGACACCAGCTTCTGCGTGGTGGCGTAGCGGCCGGTGTCGTCCTGCACCGGGACGGTGACGAACTCACCGCCCGTCGGGGCTGCGGCGTCGCCTCCGGTGGCGGCGGGGACGGGGATGACGCCGTAGTCGAAGCCGGCCTTCGCCGCGTTGGCGAGCTGCCAGGTGCCGTTCTCCGCGAACGCGTAGTCGCCGGTCGCGAACTCCTGCCAGCTGGTCGTCTGGGTGTTGTTGATCACCGAGTTGGGGGCGTAGCCCTTGTCCAGCCAGTTCTTCCACAGCGACAGCGCGGAGACCGCCTTGTCCGAGTCGAGTGCCGTCAGCTGGGCTCCGGAGCCCCAGTACCAGGGCAGGAACTGGAAGCTGCCCTCCTCCGTGCCGATCGCGGAGAAGGTGATGCCCTTCTTGCCCGCTCCCTTGACCTTGGCGAGCGCCGCTGTCAGCGACTTCCAGTCCTTGACCGAGGAGATGTCCACCCCGGCCGCCTTCAGCACCGCCTTGTTGTAGTACAGGGCGAGGGTGTTGGCGCCGATGGGCGTGCCGTACGTCTTCCCGCCCGACTGGCCGGCCGCGAGCAGGTTGTGGTCGACCGTGGAGACGTCCAGCTTGGTGTCGTCGGTGGAGGTCAGCACACCCGCCTCCGCCAGGGTCGACACCACCGGATTGTCGACGATGAGGACGTCCGCGGAGTTGCCCTGCTGCGCCGCCAGCAGCGCCTTGTTCGTGAGGTCGCCGGTGTCGAACGCGGTCCGCTTGATCTTCACGCCGGCCTTGGCGCCGCAGCCGTCCAGCAGCTTCGCCCACGCCGATCCCTTGTCGAACTGGGGGTAGGGGTCCCAGACGGTGAACGTGCCGCCGTCCGAGCCCTTCGCGGACGTGCCGCTCGCTCCGGAGGAGCACGCGGTGGCGCCGGCGGTGACGGCGACGACGGTCAGGACTGCGGCGGTGAGACGCCGTCCGGCGGATCTGTTCATGGCGTTTCCTCAATGGGTTTCGGCACGGGTGTGCCCTGGGATCGGCACGGATGTGCCCGGGAGATCGGCACAGACATGGGTGTGCCGTCAGAGCGGCACGGATGTGCCGGGGAAGGGGTGGTCCGAAGCCTCCGGGTCCGGGGAACCGGGGCGGGAGGAGAGGAGAGGGAAGGGGAGGGGAGGGACTGGGAGGGGCGGACCGGGGTGACGGTTGGGGTGCGGCGGGCGCCGGGAGGGCGCCCCCGGTGACGGCTAGGGGTGCGTGGAGGCCGTGGGGTCCGCTCCCCGCTCGGCGGGAGCGGCTTCGGCGAGGCCGGGGCCGGCGGAGGCGGGGCCGGCGGGTGCGGTGCTGGCCCGCAGCGAGATCGGCGGGGCGAGGAGGTGGTGCCGGGCCGGTGTGTCGGGGTGGTCGAGGCGTTCGACGAGCAGGTCGACGGCGAGGCGGCCCATCTGCTCCGCCGGCACGTCGGCCGCGGTGAGCTGCGGGGTCACCGTCTCCGCCCACCGGCCGGCCACGACCCCGGTGACGGAGAAGTCGCGCGGCACATGGCGGCCGGCCTGCGCCAGCCCTCGGTAGAGGCCGCCGAGCGCGGCCTCGTTCAGCGTGACCAGCGCCGTGGTGGCGGGATCGTCGTGCAGGATCCGCTCCAGGCAGGCGAGGCCCGAGGCGGCGTCGTCCCCGCAGCAGTACGTCCTGACGGTGAGACCGCGTTCCGCGGCCGCCTTGGTGAACCCGTCGAGACCCCGGTGGGCCGATTCGTAGCCGGCCCGCAGCAGCTGCTCGGGCCGGTTGACGAAGGCGACCCTGCGATGGCCCAGGTCCGCGAGGTGGTGCACACAGGCCGCCGCCAGCGCCGTGTGGTCCAGGCCCACCCACCAGCTGCCCTGCGGGTGGGCGGTGCGGCCGATGGCGACGGAGGGGAAGTCCAGCGCGGTGAGGTGGTCGAGCCGGTCGTCCTGCAGCCGGATCTCCATCAGGATCGCGCCGTCGACCCGGCGTTCGCCCAGCAGCCGCTGGAACGAGCGGTCGCTGTCCATGCCGCTCGGTGAGAGCAGCACGTCGTAGTCGTAGGCCGCGGCGGCCTCCGTCACGCTGCCGATGAAGTCCAGCTGCATACCGGTGTAGTGGTTGCCGGCGGGCGGGAAGACCAGACCGATGGTGTTGGTCCGGCCGTTGGCCAGGGCCCGCGCACTCGCGTTGGGCTGGTAGCCCAGCTCGTCGATGACCCGCTGGATCTTGTCGCGGGTCTCCTCGGACACGGGGCGCTTCCCGCTGAGGGCGTACGACACGGTGCTCCGCGAGACACCGGCCCGCTTGGCGATCTCACCGATGTTCACGGGACTCCTTGCCGAGTTGATCGAACCGGTTCGACTGTTCCGGGGAACGACTTCGGCCGGGTGGCCGTTCATCGAACCGGTTCGCGTGAAGTGAAGGTAGGAGCAACCCGGACGGGTGTCAACGCCTCGCGCCGGATTTCTCGTAACACCCCGGAAACGCCGGCGAGCGCGGAGACGCCGCCTGATCCGGCGGTGCGTGGACCCGCCCGCCCATCGGGCCATGGGGTCGGCCCGCCGGGCGAAAAGACCTCGTCCCGGCGGGTGAACGGTGCCGTCAGGGAGAGGGCGGCGTCGGGGCGTCCTCGCTGCCGGCCCGGCGTAGGGCCCGGCCCGGCGCAGGGTCGAGTCGCCCGCAGGGCCGCCCTCGGGGCCGCCGACGGGGGCGTGTCGGGTGCGTCCGGCAGCGGAGGCGGGCGCGCAAGGGGTCGCGTCCGGAGTGTTGTCGGCCGATGGCTCCGGTGTTAGCTTCGTCGAACCGGTTCGATCACTGCCGCTGTCAGGACTCGTCGTACCTGCCCAGGCGCCGAGCACACAGGCGCGAGGCGGCCGGGACGGGGGACGGGCCGGGACATGGACGGGCTGGGCAGGGCCGGGCAGGGCAGGGCCGGGCAGGGCCGGGCTGGGACAGGGGACGGGAAGAGGCAAGCGGGAGGCGTATCGGAAGTGGTTCGGAGCAGGCCGGAGCAGCTCGGAAAGCAGGCCGGAGCAGCTCGGGGCAGCTCGAGAAGAGCAGCTCGGGAGCGACGATCCGTCAGGTCAGCGGGACGTGGGTGAAACGGGCTGCCGTGTGGAGGTCGGCCTCGATGCGTGAGGCCGTCGACCGCAGGGCCGGGAGGACGTCCCGCACGCACTCCTCGACCGTACGGCGGGCGACATGCGTGGCCGCGTTCAGGGCGGCGACGGTGCGGCCCGCGCGGTCGTGGATCGGGACGGCGATCGCGCGCACCCCCTGCTCGAGTTCCTCGTCCGCCAGGGCGTACGACGAGGCGGGGTCCGTGGGCGCCGCCAGCAGCACCCGGCCCATCGATGTCGCGTGGGCGGGGAGCCGCGTGCCGACGCCGACGTCCACGCTCATGACGTGGCTGGCGGCGGCACGGGCCGTGTACTGGATCTCCTCGCGTGACTCGGTCAGCACCGCGAGCGACGTCGTCTCCCGGACGTCGTCCGCCAGTGCCGCCAGGTGCGGAGCCGCGATCCGGGGGAGCGAGGTGCGGGAGAGCGGCGGGAAGCCGAGGGCGAGGACCCGCGGGGTGAGGGCGAAGGCGCGGGGGGTGGCCGGTGTCACCAGGCCCAGGTGCTGGTAGGTGATCAGCGCCCGGCGGGCCGTCGCCCGCGCGAGCCCCGTCGCCTTCGCGACCTCGGTGAGCGTGAGCTCGGCCCTTCCCTCGCCGAACGCCGTCAGGACGGTCAGACCCCGGGCGAGGGACTCGACGAACTCGCGGCCCAGTTCCTGTTTGGACGCCCCCGTCCAGCCGGCCAGCCCCGCGGGCGGCGGGCCGGACTCCGCGGCCGGCGCGCCGCGCAGGTCGTCCTCCATCGCCGCGACGGCCGTCCGCAGCCGCGGGAGCAGGGCGGCGCGCAGATCTTCCGCCGTGTGGCGGCTCGTGTGGCTGACGACGCTCGCCACGCACGCGATCCGCCCGGTGCGCGGGTCGCGGACCGGGACGGACACGGCCACCAGGCCCGGCTCGATCAGCTGGTCGTCCAGGGCGCAGCCCTCGTCCGCGGCCAGGGCCGTCCTGCGGGCGAAGCCGTCGTCGTCGGAGAGCGCGCGGGGCGGTGGCGGGAAGGGCGGGAAAGACCG
>NZ_JBMNDR010000102.1:12497-30848 GCF_052543235.1 Streptomyces sp. SAS_272
CGCCCTCCCGGGTCCGCCGTGCGGCGGGCGTGCCAGGACCGCCACTCCTCGTCGGTCCACTCGGTGGCGAACAGCGGCCCCGGCGCGGTGCGTTCGGCCGGCAGCAGGTCGCCGATGCGGAAGCTCAGGGACATCGCGCGGCGGCGGGTCGCCTGGTGGATGAAGCGGATGCCGTCGCCGTCGGCGACCGCCAGGGACACGGACTCGTCGAGTTCGTCGGCCAGGGCGTCCGCGGGGGACGCCAGCAGCGCCGGCAGGCGCAGGGCGGCCAGGTAGGCGTTGCCCAGTTCCATGACGCGGGGGGCCAGCACGGCGTCCCGCCCGTCGTGGCGGACGTATCCCATGCGGGCGAGGGTCGCGACGATCCGGTCGACCGTCGAACGCGCCAGACCGGTGCTCCGCTCCAGTTCGCTCGGACTCGCCGTGCCGCCCGCGTCGGTCAGCCGGCGCAGCACGGCGATTCCGCGGATCAGCGGCGTGACCGCCTCCGCCGGAGCGGGCGCGGCGGCCCCGGGAGACGAGGCGGGCGCGGCGGCCCCGGGCGGCGGGGCGGGCGTCCTGGTCGCGGACATGCGGTGGATTCTCCGATACGGGCGGTACGGGGGTGCGGCGTCGGTACGGGGGACCGGGCGCCGCGCATCGGGGGTGGCGGGGCGGCCTGCCTGCCGCCCTGCGGTTGCCGTTGCCGCCCTACGGTAGCCCCGGGCCGTCCCCTCACCGGCCCGGGCCGCCCGTGGCCCGTCGTCCGGCCCTGGCCGGGGACCGGCCGGGGCGGGTCCTGGACGAAGCGGGTCCTGGCCGGGGCTGGCCGGGGATGACCGGACGTGTCCTGCCTACCGCCGGGTCACCCGCACCCGGTATCCGTCCTCGGAGTCCGTCTCCGCGACCGAGATCCGGATGCCCCTCTTCGGGTCCTTGAAGGTCTGGCCCGGGGCGAAGGGGGCGTCGGAGAGCTCGGCGTGGACGTTGGGGCTGCGGGTGCAGCCACCGCTGTCGGGGCGGGAGTCGTAGACCGTCACCGGGCCCATGCCGGTGTCGACGTCGGCGTCCACCTTGTAGATGAGGACGCCCGAGCGGCACACCGCCTCGTCGTTCCCGCCGCGTGCGCGCATTTCGACGGCGTAGCCGGTGCGGTCGCTGAGAGGGACGAAGACGAGTTTCGGTCCGCCCGCGCGCGCGAGAGGCGTCAGCGGGTACTCGGTCGTGCCCGGTGTCGCCGCGCAGGCGATCTGGGAGGCGTCCAGCCAGCCCAGTTTCCACTTGTGCCAGCCGAGCAGGTCGTTGTTGGCCCCCCAGTCCTCGCTCATGATGTCCCAGTGGCCGACGGCCCCGCCGCCCTCCTGGGTGTAGAGGTCGGGCAGGCCGAAGACATGGCCGTTCTCATGCGGCAGGACCCGGTAGCCGGTCCGGTCGTAGGAGCCGGAGCCGTCGTCCTGGCGGGAGTACACGAACGAGGCGTTCGCCACCGAGACCCCGTCGGCGACCGGGGCCTCCGCGTTCCCGGCGAACGTCACCGACAGCACCGTGTCCAGCGCGGAGGGGCCCGCGTTCGGGGTGATCAGCACGTTCAGGAGGTCGTAGTCGCGGAAGTCCACCGCGGGGTCGGCGGCGCCCACGATGTCCTGGACGAGCTCGCGGTAGCCGGGCTCGAACGGCGCGCCGCGCTCTATGCCGTACGCGTGGAACGACTTGGGCATGCGCAGCCAGTGCCGGACGGGCGTCTGGGCGCGGTAGTCGAGACGGCCGTAGGAAGCCGTGCGGAACCACTGCTCGGTCTGTGGGAAGAACTCGCGGTAGCGGCTCAGCGCGCTGCCCCGGCCGGGCGCGTCGGAGAAGTCGATCATGAGAGTGAGGGCGCGGACGACGCCGGTGGAGCGGGAGTAGCCGCCTGCGGTGGGCACCCCTTCGGACATCTGGACGGAGGCGCCCCCACTGATCATGCAGGGGGCGAGGGCGGCGGTGGGGGCCACGGTGAGGGGGCCGGCGCCGGCCGTCGTCGAGCCGGGGTCCGGGTCGAGGTGTCCGCTGCCCGCGGACGAGCTGAGGGCGAGCGTCAGGACGGTGACGGAGGCGAGCGCGGCGGCGCGGCGCGTGCGTATCCGACGGCGGCGGAGGTCCCGGGCAGTGCGCGCGGACTGCGGCTGCATGCGGGGGCCTTTCGCTCCGGGCAGCCACCGGTCGCCGGCTGCGTCCTGATCACCTCCTGATCACCCTCTTTGAGGGCGCACGCGGGCGCGCGCTGGAGGAGACCGATCGTGGGTTACCGGCCGGTACGGAATGGCGGCGGAGCGGCGGGGCCGTTGGAAGCGACGGGACCGGTGGGAGTGGCGGGAGCGGTGGAACTGGCGGGAGCGGTGGACGCGGCGGGGCCGGCGGAAGCGGTGGAGGCAGTGAGAGCGGCGGGGAAGCGGGGCGGTGAGGGCAGCGAGAGCAGTGAGGGCGGCGGGGTGGTGCGGGATGGGCGGACATGTGGCCCAGGTCACATCGAAAACTTCCGGGTCCGGGAAATAACCGGGGATGCCGTCCCCGTTTAGCTAGGGTGTCCGAGTGAAACGGGGACTCGCTCCCCGGATCGCAGCCACAGACGTCCGTGCCGCATCACGCGGCACACGAACCTCAGACAGGAGTACGCCGTGCAGACCGCGACCGCTGTCCCCGCAGAGCGCAAGGCGACCCGGCCTCGCGCCGACGCCCTGCGCAACCGGGAGCGGATCGTCTCCGCCGCCCGCGAGATGTTCACCGAGTTCGGCCCCGACGTGCCGCTCGACGAGATCGCCCGCCGGGCCGGCGTGGGCAATGCCACGGTGTACCGCAACTTCCCCGACCGGGACGCGCTGGTCCGCGAGGTCGTCTGCTCGGTGCTGGACCGCACGGTCCGGGCCGGACAGACCGCCCTCGCCGAGACCGGTGACGCGTTCGAGGCGCTGGAGCGCTTCGTGCACGTCTCTGCCGACGAGCGGATCAGCGCGCTGTGCCCGATGATCTCCAGCACCTTCGACGAGCACCACCCCGACCTCGAGGCCGCCCGCGAACGGTGCGAGCGGATCATCGAGGAGGTCATGGACCGCGCGAGGACGGCCGGGCAGCTCAGGCCCGACGTCGGCGTGGGGGACGTGATGATCGCGGTGGCGCAGCTCAGCAGGCCCCCGGCCGGTACGGCCTGCCCGAGCGCCGACCGCTTCGTCCACCGCCATCTGCAGCTGTTCCTGGACGGACTGCGGGCTCCCGCCTCCTCGGTGCTGCCGGGGGCGGCAATGACCATGGAGGATCTGCGCCGGCCCTGAGCGGCTGAGCGGCTGGTCCCTGACCGATTGGTTTCCCGTACCGCATCAGTCATCACCGAGCAGAGCTAGTCATCACGAGCAGTCACCACCGAGCAGTCACCACCGAGCAGTCAGAACCGCGCGGCCGTCACAAAAGCGGGCGACCGGCCGTCAGTGAAGATGTGCCGCCTCGTCGCTCCACCTCCTCTTCAGCCTCTTTCCGTCTCTTCACTTCAGCTTCTTCCGTTTTTCCGTCACGAAGTCCCGAAGCGGGTATTCCCATGTCTGAAACAGTCCAGAAGGCCTCGGCCCCGACCCCCGGCAAGGGGGGAGGGCCGGACGCCAACCGCTGGAAAGCGCTGGCCTTCATCGCCCTCGCCCAACTGATGGTCGTCCTCGACGCGACCATCGTGAACATCGCGATGCCCTCCGCCCAGCAGGACCTCGGCATCTCTGACGGCAACCGGCAGTGGATCGTCACCGCCTACGCCCTCGCCTTCGGCGGTCTGCTGCTGTTCGGCGGCCGCATAGCCGACCTGTGGGGCCGCAAGCGCGCCTTCGTCGTCGGCCTCGGCGGCTTCGCCGCCGCCTCCGCGCTCGGCGGCGCCGCCGTCAACGAGGCGATGATGTTCGGCGCCCGCGCGCTCCAGGGCGCGTTCGGCGCGCTGCTCGCGCCCGCCGCGCTCTCCTTGCTCGCCGTGATGTTCACGGACGCGAAGGAGCGCGCCAAGGCGTTCGGCATCTACGGTGCGATCGCAGGCGGCGGCGGCGCCGTCGGCCTGATCCTCGGCGGCTTCCTCACCGAGTACCTGGACTGGCGCTGGACGTTCTTCGTGAACATCCCGTTCGCGATCGTCGCCGCGGCCGGCGCGTACTTCGTCATCCGTGAGCCGGAGGGCGGCCGCAACCGTTCGCCGCTCGACATCCCGGGCGTCATCCTCTCCACCCTCGGTCTGGTCTCCCTGGTCTACGGCTTCACCCGCGCCGAGTCGGAGGGCTGGAGCGACTCCGTGACCATCGGCATGTTCGTCGCGGCAGCCGTCCTGCTGGCCGCCTTCGTGATCGTCGAGTCGAAGGTCAAGGCCCCGCTGCTGCCGCTGCGCGTGATCACCGAGCGCAACCGCGGCGGGATCTACCTCTCCCTCGGCCTCGCGATCATCTCGATGTTCGGCCTGTTCCTCTTCCTGACCTACTACCTGCAGATCGTGAAGGGCTACACGCCGGTCAAGACCGGGTTCGCCTTCCTCCCGATGATCGCGGGCATGATCACCGGCTCCACCCAGATCGGCACCCGTCTGATGACCCGGGTCGCCCCGCGTCTGCTGATGGGTCCCGGTTTCCTGGTCGCCGCCCTCGGCATGCTGCTGCTGACCCGGCTGGAGATCGACTCCTCGTACACGGCCGTGCTGATGCCGGCGATGCTGCTGCTCGGCCTCGGTATGGGTACGGCGTTCATGCCGGCCATGTCCCTGGCCACGTACGGCATCGAGCCGCGGGACGCCGGTGTCGCCTCCGCGATGGTCAACACCTCGCAGCAGGTGGGCGGCGCGATCGGCACCGCCCTGCTGAACACCATCGCCGCGTCCGCGACGACCTCGTACATCAAGGACCACGTCGCCGGCGCCGCCTCCAAGCCCCAGCAGCAGCTGGTGCAGCTGGAGGGCATGGTGCACGGCTACACCAGCGCCATCTGGTTCGCCGTCGGCATCCTGGTGGCGGCCGCCGCGATCGCCCTGACCTTCATCAACGCCGGCAAGCCGGACATGGGCGCGGTCGCGGGTTCGGGGTCGAAGGACGCCGAGGACGCGGTCCCGGTGATGGTCCACTGACCCGCTCGGGAGGTCCGATCCGCTCGGGAGGTCCGATCCGCTCGGGAGGTCCGATCCGCTCGGGAGGTCCGGCCGGCCCGGGCGGCTGACCCGCCCGGGCGGCTGACCCGCCCACGGGTCTAGCGGAGCCAGGGCAGGTCCGCACCCGCTTCGTTGGGCTGAAGTCCCTCGGCGATGATCTGCATGATCTCGCCGAGGGACTTCTGCTGTTCCGCGGAGAGCCGGTCGAACAAGGCGTTGCGCACGACGGCGACATGGCCGGGCGCGGCGCGCTTGAGCATGTCCAGACCCTCGTCCGTCAGTACGGCGAACTGGCCGCGCTTGTCGGAGGGGCAGTCCTCGCGGCGCACCCAGCCGTTCTTCTCCAGGCGCGCGATGGCGTGGGAGAGGCGGGAGCGGGTGATCTTGGCGTGCATGGCCAGTTCGGTCATCCGCAGTCGCCGGTGGGAGGACTCGGCGAGCTTGACCAGGAGGCCGTAGTAGACGTGCGGCATGCCCGCATCACGTTGCAGCTGCCGGTCCATGTGGTCCTCTAGGAGGGTGGTGGCGTGCACGTAGGAGCGCCAGACGAGCTGCTCCTCTGCGGTGAGCCAGCGCGGCTGCGGCTCGTCGACGGATGTGGGTGCCTTCTTCATGTACTCCACTGTAGACGCCGTCTCCTTGAAAATTAAATCAATTGGGAATATGCTCATGGCCGTTGACGTTTTAGATTTCAATCAACCATCGCGATCGACATCGTCCGGGAACCGGGCTCGGTCCGAACCCTGGAAGGAGTAGCTGCCATGTCCGCCGCAACTCAGGAGCGCGCCCTCCCCCAGGAACGCATGCCCGCGCTCTACCTCAGTCATGGCGCACCGCCGCTCGCGGACGACCCGCTCTGGCCCGGCGAACTCGCCGCCTGGTCGGCCGGTCTGCCCCGCCCCAAGGCGATCCTGATGGTCTCCGCCCACTGGGAGGAGGCCCCGCTCGCCCTCGGCGCCGTCGACCCCGTCCCCCTGGTCTACGACTTCTGGGGCTTCCCCGAGCACTACTACCGGGTGAAGTACGACGCCCCCGGCGCGCCCGAACTCGCCGAGAGCGTGCGCAAGCTGCTGCGCGCCCCGGGCATCCCCGTGCAGGACATCCCCGACCGCGGCCTCGACCACGGCGCCTACGTCCCGCTCGTCGAGATGTTCCCGGCCGCCGACGTCCCGGTCCTGCAGATCTCCATGCCGACGCTCGACCCCGTGAAGCTGATGGACATCGGCCGCAAGCTCGCGCCGCTCCGTGACGAGGGGGTCCTGATCGTCGGCTCCGGCTTCTTCACCCACAACCTGGCCGCGCTGCGGCACCCCGGCGGGGGAGTGCCCAGCTGGTCCTCGGAGTTCGACGACTGGGGCCGGCGCGCGCTGGAGACGCGGGACTGGGACGGTCTGCTCGACTTCCTCCACAAGGCCCCGGCCGGCCGGTACGCCCATCCGCGCACCGAGCATTTCGCCCCGCTCTTCGTGACCATGGGCACCGCGGAGGTGACCGGCGAGCTGGACGCGCAGAGGTCCGTGATCGACGGGTTCTGGATGGGGCTGGCGAAGCGGTCGGTGCAGTTCGGCTGACGCCCCCCGCGCACCTCGGCCCGGGGTGCAGCGGCTCGGCCGGGGGAGCCGCGCACGCCGACCGCGATTCGCGTCGACCGCGATTCGCGTCGCCTGCGGTTCGCGTCGACCGAGGCGTGCGTCGGCTGAGGTGTGCCTCGATCGAGGTGTGTCGAACGAGGTGTGTGTCGAACGAGGTGTGTGTCGACCGAGGTGCGCGGGCACCCGGCCCGGCGGGCCCGACGACGGGTCGCCGACGCTCAGAGGTCCTTCTCGTACCAGGCCACGTCCCAGTAGCGGCCGAACTTCCGGCCCACCTCCCGGTAGGTGCCGACGTGCCGGAACCCGAAGCGTTCGTGCAGCCGTGCGGAGGCTGCGTTGGGCTGCGCGATGCCCGCGTAGGCGCGGTGCAGATCCTCGTCCGCGAGCGCCTCGAAGAGCGCCTTGTAGAGCAGCGTGCCGATGCCGCGCCGGCCGGCGTCCGGGGCGACGTAGACCGTCACCTCCACCGACGTGGAGTAGGCCGCCTTGGGGCGGAAGGGGCTGGATGTGGCGTAACCCAGGATCGTCTGTGAGACGCCGTGGATGTCCTGTGAGTCCGTTTCCGTGGCAACCATCAGGCGGTACGGCCCGTCTTCAGGGTGGGAGAGCAGCCAAGGACGTCGCTCTTCCGGACTGAAGACCGCGGTGTCGAATGTGATGGGCGTCTCACGTACGTAGTGGTTGTAGAGGTCGGTGAGGGCTTCGAGGTCACCCTCGACTCCTGGCCTGACCTGCACCTCTGTACGTTCCGACGACATCGGCCCTCCTCGCGTGGTCGGACAGGGTACTGCAAGATCATCAAAATCGGGGTGCGGGTTGGGAATTCTGTCCTGATTCCAGTCGTTGTTTCCATCAGATGCCGGGCACCCGAGGAGAGTCGCAAGTTCCGAAAGTGACCGGGCGTCTGAAGGGCCACCCGCCGAACCTCCATCGCAAGGGAGCACGCATGGCAACCCGTGCCGTCGCCCGCCGCAAGTCCGCCACCGGCGAGACGAGCAGCGCGGCCCGCAGTGTTCGCGCCCATGGCGGCGAGATCGCCGACCGCGACCTGGTCGGCATGTACCTCGACGAGATCGCGCGCACACCCCTGCTCGACGCCGCGAAGGAAGTCGAGCTGTCTCAGATCATCGAGGCCGGCGTGTTCGCGCAGCAGGTCCTCGACGGGGAGGAGGAGTCCAGGGCGGCCGCCTCCCGCGAGGAGCTCGAGGCTCTGGTCGCGGACAGCGAGCGGGCCAAGGACGTGTTCATCCGTTCCAACCTCCGCCTGGTCGTCGCGGTCGCCCGCCGCTACCCCCGCAGCGGTCTTCCCCTCCTCGACCTCATCCAGGAGGGCAACGCGGGCCTGGTGCGCGCGGTCGAGAAGTTCGACTACCGCAAGGGCTTCAAGTTCTCCACGTACGCGACCTGGTGGATCCGTCAGGCCATCACCCGGTCGATAGCGGACCAGTCGCGCACGATCCGGCTGCCCGTCCACCTGGTGGAGGAGCTCGGCCGCATCCGCCGCGTACAGCGCGAGTTCAACCGTGAGAACGGCCGTGACCCGGAGCCCGCCGAGATCGCTGCCGAGCTCGGCTCCACCCCGGAGCGCGTCACCGACGTCCTGGACTGGGCCCGTGACCCGGTCTCGCTGAACATGTCGGTCGACGACCAGGGCGAGACGCAGTTCGGCGACCTGCTGGAGGACACCTCCGCGGTCTCGCCCGAGCAGTCCGTCCTCACCCTGCTGCGCAGCGAGGAGCTGGACGGCCTGATCGACCGTCTCGACCCGCGGACCGCCTCCATCATCAAGATGCGCTACGGCATCGACGACGGCCGCGAGCGCACCCTGACCGAGGTCGGCAAGGAGCACGGGCTGACGAGGGAGCGCATCCGCCAGATCGAGAAGCACGCCCTGCTGGAACTGAAGAAGCTGGCCCGCGACACAGGCTTCGAAGCGGCGGCGTAGCCGGTCACCGTTCACCGGCCCCCGCCCTGACGGGAGTTGCCGCCGGGCGACCGTCCCGAGCGAGCGGAGGTCTGGGGCATCCTGGATCGCTGGATCGCTGGATCGCTGGATCGCTGGATCGGCGGATCGGCGGATCGGCGGATCGGCGGATCGGCGGATCGGCGGATCGGCGGATCGGTGCGGCGGGGTGGCGGGGTGGCCGGTATCGGTGACGCGGGCGCACCCTGCCGCCGGTGCGGTGCCGCCGCTCCGGCGCGGTCGCTCACTGCGGCAGCTGTGACGTCTTCCGGACGGCCGGTGGTGCGGGCGCCGGCCGGTTCGGGCCGTCTGCGACGTGGGCGGAGGCCGGTTCGCTTCGGTCGCGCAAGGGCGGTCGGGGTGCTGTGAACGTGCTGTGGGCGTGCTGTGGTGTGGGGTTTCCGCCCGCGTGCGCCCGGTGGCGGGGACCGCGCAAACATGGCGCGGGAACGCCGCTTCAATCGGGAGATGCGGGGAAAAAGACTTCTGAGCACGGGAGTTCGGGCCGACTGGACCCTGTAGCCCTTCCCGAGACCCAGCTCTTCCCGAGACCTTCGCACCACGCGAGTGAGCCAAGTCCCGACGCACATCCCCCCGGTGCCGGGACTGTCCAGAGCCGGGCTTCGGCGCCTCTCCCCCCAGGCGCCGGGGCCCGGCTCCTTTTCGGCGCGGGGGAGTGGCGGGCGCACATGCCCGCGTGCCTGAGATCGCGGCGCACGCGGACACGCCAAGAGGCGGGGCACCCCGTACCTGAACCACGGGGTGGCCCGCCCGAATGGCAGATTGTGCCACATGGGCATAGCCTGCCGACGTGATCAGCTCGACCCCCTCCGCCGGCTCGGCTTCGCTGACCGAACGGCGCAAAGCGGCGACCCGGATGGAGATCGCCCGGGCGGCGGCCGGCCTCTTCGTCAGCCGGGGCCTGAAGGCCACCCGCGCCGAGGACATCGCCCAGGCCGCGGGCATCGCCCCTCGCACCTTCTACCGCTACTTCGCGACCAAGGAGGAGGCGGTCGCCCCCCTCTACTCGGCGGGCGCCGAGCGCTGGGCGCAGGCGCTGCGCGAGGCCCCGGCCGAACTGCCGGTGCCGCAGGCTCTCGAACACGCCGTGCGGCACACTCTCGTCACCGGCCGTGGGGTCTCGGCGGCCTCCTGGGAATGGGTCCGCACCCTGATCCGGCTGGCCGGAGCCAGCCCCGCCCTCGGGAAGGTGTGGGCGGAGGTCTGCCACGCCTCGGAGACCACGATCGCTGAGGTCCTGGCCGAACGGGCGGCTGCCACCGAGGCCAGGACGTCCTCCCCGCAGGCCTCGCCCTCGACCGCCGCGGCAACCGCCGCGGCAACCGCCGCGGCAACCTCCGAGGCTCCTGACGCGCCCGGCGATTCGGTCGGGATTCATGCTGCGAACGGGACCCAGGCTGTCGGCGGGACGGCCGCCGATGCCGGTGCCGACGGCGACCCGCCCGAGGGCAGCGACCTGTCCGGTGCCGGTGCCCTCGCCTCCGAGGCGCCCGATCCCTCCGAGGCGCCCGATGCCACCGAGGCGCCCCTGGCCTCCCCGCGCCAGCGCTTCACCGCCGCCGTGGCCAGTGCCGCCGTCCGGGTCGCGGTGGAGAGCTGGGCGGTGACCGACGCCGCGCCGACCGGTCCGCAGGGCCCGGCCGAGCTGGCGCTGCACAACCTGCGGGATCTGCACGGGTTCGCGTGGGAAGCGAGACCGGCGCAGCGGACGTGACGCCGGGTGGGGCGGCGCGACCGAGTTCCCTGATCCTGGCCCCCCGTCCCGGGCCCGCCCCGCCCCCGGGCGGGGCTCACTGTCCCGAGCTCTCCCCGGGCCGGGCTGACCGCCCGCCCCCGGATCGGGCTCAGCGCTTGCGGTCGGCTCGCCGGCTCCCGGCGGGGCCTGCGTTTCCGGCCCCGGCTCGCCGCCCCGGCTCGCCGCCCCGGCGGGGCCCGCGTTGCCGGCCCGGCTCGCCGGGTCCTCGGTGGGGCTCAGGGGCTCCGGCGCGGTTGCGGGACGTCGTCCGTGTCCGCTTTCGTGCCCGCCTCCGCCTCCGCCTCCGTGCCGCTCGGTGATCCGGTCTGTGCCGCTCGCCCGAGGCGTCCGCTCAACTCCCGTGCGGAGTCGGCCAGTTCCTGCGGCTCCCGGACGGAGAACTCGTACCCCAGCATCGCGAACCGGACCGCCAACCACTCCACCGGATCGCTCGTGGTCCCCCGCAGCCGGCACCGGCGCACGCCTTCGTCCTCCGCGTCTCCCGTCTCGGACGGGTCCGCCGCGACCGACGTGCTCAGCCAGGACGGCAGGCGGGACGCCACCAGCTCGGCGGGCGCGTCGAAGGTGACGTCGTACGCGTACTCGTCCATGTCCGGGCGCCGTTGGATGGACCGCCGGAGGTATTCCGCCGCACTGCCCGTCGGCAGCTCGCGCGGCGCGAAGCGGGAGCCGGTCGCGAAGGGGTCCCGGACCCGGTCGACGCGGAAGGTCCGCCAGTCCTGGCGGTCGAGGTCGTACGCCACGAGATACCAGCGCCGGCCCGTGGACACCAGTCGGTAGGGCTCGGTCAGCCGCCGCGACTCCGTGCCGTCCTTCGCGCGGTAGGCGAACCGCAGCCGCTCCTGCCCGGCGACCGTCGAGGCCATGACGGTCAGCGTCTCGGGTGCGATGCTCGCGCCGTCGCCGCTGGTCAGCGGCGTGGTCGCGGCCTGGAGGGTGGAGACGCGGTGGCGCAGCCTGGCCGGCAGCACCTGTTCCAGTTTGGCGAGGGCCCGTACGGAGGCCTCGTCGACGCCCTCCAGCGCGTGCCCCGCGCCGGCCCGCAGGCCGACGGCGATCGCCACGGCCTCCTCGTCGTCGAGCACGAGCGGCGGCATCGCCTTGCCCGCGACCAGCCGGTATCCGCCGTCCGAGCCCTTGCTGGCCTCGACGGGATACCCGAGTTCGCGCAGCCGGTCGATGTCCCGCCGGACCGTGCGCCGGGAGACCCCGAGGCGGTCCGCGAGCTCGCCGCCGGGCCATTCGCGGGGCGTCTGGAGGATGGAGAGGAGTTGCAGCAGCCGAGCCGGAGTGTCCGTCGTCATGCTTCGAGGATGCCGCACCACTAGGACATGATCTGACCTATTGCGGTCCTACAGTCGCACTATGAACGACACGGACACCTCCACCGGGAACGAGAACGAGGCCGCGCCCGCCGCTCGGGCCATCGACACCGGGACCGTCGCCACGACATCGGGCACGGCCGGCGCGCCGGGCGACCGCCGCCGCTGGTTCGCGCTCGCGATCGTGATGACCGCGGCTTTCATGGACCTCGTAGACGTCACCATCGTCAACATCGCGATCCCCTCCATCCGGGAGGACGCGGGCGCCTCCTGGAGCCAGATCCAGTGGATCACTGCCGGTTACGCGCTCGCCTTCGCCGCCGGGCTCATCACGGGCGGCCGGCTCGGCGACATCCACGGCCGCAAGCGGCTGTTCCTCATCGGAATCGGAGGCTTCACCCTCGCCTCCGCGCTGTGCGGCTTCGCTGTGAACCCGGAGATGCTGGTCGCCTCACGCATCCTGCAGGGCGGCATGGCGGCGATGATGGTCCCGCAGGTGCTGTCGATCGTGCACGCCACCTTCCCGGCGCACGAGCGGGGGAAGGTGTTCGGGCTCTTCGGCGCGATCGTGGGGCTGGGAGCAGTCTCCGGGCCGCTGCTCGGCGCGCTGCTGACGGAATGGAACCTGTTCGGGCTGGAGTGGCGGCCGATCTTCCTGATCAACCTGCCGGTCGGCGTCGCGGGACTGGTCCTCGGCAGCCGGTTCATCACGGAGTCCAAGGCCCCGAAGGCGCTGAAGCTGGACCTGGTGGGCGTCGTCCTGGTGACCCTCGGTCTGCTGATGCTTCTCTACCCGCTCACCCGCGGCCGTGAGCTCGGCTGGCCGGTGTGGGGGTACGTGTCGATGGCGGGTGCGCTGGGCGTCTTCGGGGCGCTGGTCGCCTACGAGCGGCGCAAGGGCGCGCGGGACGGTTCGCCGCTGATCGAGCTCTCCCTCTTCCGGGTGCGGAGCTTCGCGGCGGGCGTCGCCGTGCAGACCGTCTTCGGGATCGCCCTCGGCGTCTTCTTCCTGGTGTGGACGCTGTACATGCAGACCGGCCTCGGCTGGAGCCCGTTGAAGGCGGGGCTGACCGGTGTCCCGTTCTCGATCGCGGTGTCCGTGGCCGCCGGGATGTCCGTGCAGAAGCTGACTCCGCGCTTCGGGCGCAAGGTGCTCCAGGCGGGCGCCCTGACGATGACCCTCGGCGTGCTCCTCTACATCTGGGAGTCCGAGCGCTACGGCCTCGGCATCGCCCCCTGGCAGATGGCGCTGCCGCTGGTCGTGATGGGCGCGGGCATGGGCCTGATCTTCGCCCCGCTGACCGACGCGGTGTTGTCGGAGGTGCCGCGCGAGCACGCGGGCTCGGCGTCGGGACTCATCAACACCGTGCAGCAGATGGGCAACGCGCTCGGTCTCGGACTGGTCGCGGTGGTCTTCTTCGGCGAGATCGGCGACCGGCTGACCCCGGCCGAGGTCGGCCCCACGTTCGTGAACGCCTTCCAGCACGCGCTGGGCTGGGTGGCGCTGGTGATGTTCGGGATCTTCCTGCTGATGTTCGCTCTGCCGAAGCGGTCGGCGCAGCACCTGGACGGCCTCGAGGACTTGCCGGAGGCGACGTCCTCCGAGGGCCTGGAGCAGGAGAAGGAGCGCGAGTTCGCCGGCTGAGCAGGCGGCTGAACAGGCGGCTGAACGTGCGGCTGAGCAGGAGTTCTTCGGGTGATCCCGGGTGGGTCGACCGAGCCCGCTGACCGCGCGTTCGCTGCGAGGGGCCCGTCACCGGGGAGGTGACGGGCCCCTCGCAGCGTGGGCGCCCGGGACGGAACGCCGCCGGGGGTATCGGGCCCATGCCCGTTCATGCCCGTTCATGCCCGGATCGCGCCCGAACTTGTTTACTTCTCGGAAATCCGGGCGTAGTCTCCGTGACGAAACCACAATTTCGGGCACAAAACGTGGTGGTGGCAGGAGCGTCAGGAGGGGAACGGGCATGTACGCACCGGAGCGGCAGCAGGAGATCCTGCGGCTCGCCCGCGACGCCGGCCGGGTGGACGTCCTGTCACTGGCCGAGGAGTTCCAGGTCACCGCGGAGACCGTCCGCCGCGACCTGAAGGCCCTCGACCGCGCCGGCCTGGTGCGCCGGGTCCACGGCGGCGCCATACCGGTCGGACGCCTCGACTTCGAGCCGGACCTCGCCGAACGCGAGGGCACGTCCATCGACGAGAAGGACCGCATCGCCAAGGCGGCCCTCGCCGAACTGCCGGCCGAGGGCACGATGATCCTCGACGCCGGCACGACGGTGGCCCGTCTCGCCGCGGCCCTGCCGCTGGAGGCCGAGCTGACCGTCGTCACGCACAGCCTGCCCATCGCGGCCCGTCTCGCGGACCACCCCGGGATGCAGCTCCATCTCATCGGGGGGCGCGTACGGCACCGCACGCGCGCTGCCGTGGACGCGTGGGCGCTGCGCGCGTACGGCGAGATCCGCGCCGACGTCCTGTTCCTCGCCGCCAACGGCTTCTCCGCCGAGCACGGGCTGACCACCCCCGATCTTGCCGAGGCCGCGGTGAAGAGGGCGGCCGTCGCGGCCGCACGCCGTGTGGTGCTGCTCGCCGACTCCTCCAAGCACGGCCAGGAGCACTTCGCCCGCTTCGGCGACCTGAGCGACGTGGACCTGCTGATCACCGACAGCGGGCTCAGCGACGACGACGCGGCCGCCCTCGAGCGCGGCGGCACGGAAGTGGTACGAGCATGAGCGGCACGGAAGCGGTACGAGCATGAGCGGCACCAAGGGCGCCGACCGCGCCCATGGCAGCGCGGGCGTGATCCTCACCGTCACCCCCAACCCCTCCCTCGACCGTACCTACGAGGTTCCCGCCCTGGACCGCGGCGAAGTCATCCGTGCCACCGGTGAGCGGATGGACCCCGGCGGCAAGGGCGTGAACGTGTCGCGCGCGGTCGCGGCCACCGGACGGCGCACGGTCGCCGTGCTGCCCCTGGGCGGTGCGCCCGGCGCGCTCGTCGCCGAACTGCTCGACGCGCAGGGCATCGAGGTCGCGCCGGTCCCGGTCGCCGGAGCCACCCGTTCGAACATCGCCCTCGCCGAGTCGGACGGCGTCCTGACGAAGATCAACGCGCCCGGACCCGAGCTGTCCGCCGAGGAACAGGAACGGCTTCTGGAGACGGTGCGCGAGCAGTCGCGCGGCGCGGACTGGATCGCCTGCTGCGGAAGCCTGCCCCGCGGGCTCACGCCCTCCTGGTACGCCGAGGTGGTGGCACGGGCGCACGCCGCAGGCGCCCGCATCGCGCTGGACACCTCGGGGCCTGCCCTGCTCGAGGCGCTGCGCGAGCGGCCCGACGTGGTGAAGCCGAACGCCGAGGAACTCGCGGAAGCCGTCGGACGCCCCCTGGCGACCGTCGGCGACGCGGTGAAGGCGGCGGAGGAGCTGCGCGGAATGGGCGCCCGTGCCGTGCTCGCCAGCCTGGGCGCCGACGGGCAGCTGCTCGTGGAGGACACCGGCACCTGGTTCGCGAGTGCCCGCGTGGCCGTCGTGCGCAGCAACGTCGGAGCGGGCGACTCCTCCCTCGCCGGCTTCCTCGTCGCCGGCGGCAGCGGCCCGGCGGCGCTCGCCTCCGCCGTCGCGCACGGCGCGGCCGCCGTCCAGCTGCCCGGCAGCGTGATGCCGACCCCGTCCGATCTGGACCCGGCGGCGGTGACGGTCACGGCGCAGGTGCCGGTGGACCGTCGACTGGAGGAGCCGGTGTCATGACGACGACTCACACGCGCCCCGCGGCGCTCGGCGGGCCGGCCCGTGAACGGCGAGCCGCCCCGTCACTCGCCGCCCCGTACGGTCGGCAGGGCATCCTGAGCCGCCCTGCCGACCAGGGGAAGCAGGACCCGAACCCTCCTGCGACCCCCCGGAGGCGGGGTTTCCCCGGCCCCGCCTCCGGCCTCCCCGGAATGCCCGGCGCAGTTCACCGACCCTCCCTCTCCATCCGTCTCCCCGTCTCCACCCGCTTCCCCGTCCCCACCCACCTCTCCGTCCCCCCTCCCGCCCACCGCACCACTCCCCGGGCGATACGCGTGCGAAGGAGCCCGCGATGAGCGACATGATCACCGCGGACCTGGTCGACCTCGACCTGTCCGCCGAAACGAAGGAAGCGGCGGCGCGGTCCCTCGCCGAGCGCATGGTGGCCCTGAGCAGGGTGACCGACCTCGAGGGCTTCCTCGCCGACGTGGCCGCCCGCGAGGCCCAGATGCCGACCGGCCTCGACGGCGGCATCGGCATCCCGCACTGCCGCAGCGCCCACGTCACCGAGCCGACCCTCGCCTTCGGCCGCAGCGCGGCGGGCGTCGACTTCGGCGCCGCGGACGGCCCCGCCGACCTGATCTTCCTCATCGCCGCCCCGGCCGGCGCCGACGACGCCCATCTGACGATCCTGTCGTCCCTGGCCCGTCAGCTGATGAACGCCGAGTTCACCGACGCGTTGCGCGCGGCGGGCGACCCGGCGTCCGCCGCGGCGCTGATCCGCGGTGACGAGGCCCCGGCCGCCACGACATCCGCGACCCCCGGAACCACGTCGGAGACCCCTGGAACCCCCTCGGGGACCTCCGGAACTGCGTCGGGGACCTCCGGAATCACCTCGGGCACCTCCGGGACCGCCTCGGAGACTCCCGGAACCACGACGGGAACCTCCGGAACCACGACGGGAACCTCCGGAACCACCTCTGAGACGTCCGTGGGCCCCGAAGTCCGGGCCGTGGACGCCTCCGCAGACTCCGTGCCGGCGTCGGCGGCGGCCTCCGCCGACGCCGGCACGGCTCCCGCCGGGGACCCGGCCGTCCCCGCTCCGGCGAGCGCCCGCCCCTTCCGGATCGTTGCCGTCACCTCCTGCCCCACCGGCATCGCCCACACCTACATGGCGGCCGAGTCGCTGGAGAACGCGGGCCGCGAGGCAGGCGTCGAACTGGTCGTCGAGACGCAGGGCTCCGCCGGTTTCACCCGGCTCGGCCCCGCGGTCATCGCCGACGCGGACGGCGTGATCTTCGCCCACGACGTGCCCGTACGGGAGAAGGAACGGTTCGCCGGCAAGCCGACCGTGGACGTCGGCGTGAAGGCCGGCATCAACAAGCCCGCCCAGCTGATCGCCGACGTGCGCGGCAAGGCCGCTCGCGGAGAGACCACCGGGAGCGCCAAGGGCGGCGGCACGCCCGTCGAGCGGGCCGGCGAATCCGGCGACGGCTACGGAACCAAGCTGCGCAAGTGGCTGATGACCGGCGTCAGTTACATGGTCCCGTTCGTCGCCGCGGGCGGTCTGCTGATCGCCCTGGGCTTCGCCGTCGGCGGCTGGGAGATCAACAAGGCGCCCTCGGTCATGGAGCACTTCTCCTGGACCCAGGTCGACAGCTGGGGCGCGCTGCTGTTCCAGATCGGCGGGGTCGCCTTCGGCTTCCTCATCCCGGTCCTCGCCGGCTACATCGCCTACGGCATGGCCGACCGCCCCGGACTCGTCCCCGGCTTCGTCGGCGGAATGATCGCCTCCAACATCGCGGCCGGCTTCCTCGGCGGCCTGGTCGCCGGTCTGCTGGCGGGCGGCGTCGTCCTCGCGATCCAGCGCATCAGGATCCCGGCAGTGCTGCGCGGCATCATGCCCGTGGTGGTGATCCCGCTGATCTCGTCGCTGGTCGTCGGCTTCCTGATGTTCGTGGTGGTCGGCAAGCCCATCGCCGAGGCCCAGAAGAGCATGACGGACTGGCTGGCCGGGCTCTCCGGCGCCAACGCCGTCCTGCTGGGCGTGCTGCTCGGCCTGATGATGTGCTTCGACCTCGGGGGCCCGGTCAACAAGGTCGCGTACGCCTTCGCCACGGCCGGCATCGCCGTTCAGGATCCCAGCGACTCCGCGATGAAGGTCATGGCCGCCGTGATGGCGGCGGGCATGGTCCCGCCGCTGGGCATGGCGCTGGCGACCGTCGTCCGCAAGAAGCTCTTCACGCCGACCGAACGCGAGAACGGCAAGGCCGCCTGGGTGCTGGGCGCGTCCTTCATCTCCGAGGGCGCGATCCCGTTCGCCGCCGCGGACCCGTTGCGCGTCATCCCCGCCTCGATGGCGGGCGGCGCGGTCACCGGAGCCCTGTCGATGGCCTTCGGCGCCACCCTGCGCGCCCCGCACGGCGGCATCTTCGTGGTCCCGCTGATCGGCAGCCCGTTCCTGTACCTGCTCGCCGTCGCGGCGGGCGTGTGCGTGACGACGGCCCTGGTCATCGTCCTCAAGGGGCTGCGCAAGCCGCTCGCCGATGCGGGGGCGGCGGAACCCGGGACGACGGATGAGGCCGCAGCCGCGACGGCGGCGGAGCCGAAGCAGCCGGTGGCCGCGTAACGCCCGCGCCGGAGCCTGCGCACCCCGGGGGCCTGCCCCCACGCCCCCGGGGGCGTGAGCCTCGGGCCTGCGGCCCCGGCCCCGGCCTCGGGCCTGCGGCCCCGGCCCCGGCCTCGGGCCTGCGGCCCCGGCCCCGGCCTCGGGCCTGCGGCCCCGGCCCCGGCCTCGGGCCTGCGGCCCCGGCCCCGGCCTCGGGCCTGCGGCCCCGGCCCCGGCCTCGGGCCTGCGGCCCCGG
>NZ_JBMNDR010000103.1:0-30545 GCF_052543235.1 Streptomyces sp. SAS_272
CAGTTTCATAGTGTTTCGGTGGTCATAGCGTGAGGGAAACGCCCGGTTACATTCCGAACCCGGAAGCTAAGCCTCACAGCGCCGATGGTACTGCAGGGGGGACCCTGTGGGAGAGTAGGACACCGCCGAACAATCATTGTGAAAACCCCTGTGCCATTCGGCACGGGGGTTTTCTGCGTTCAGGGGTTATGGGCGTTGCTTTTAAAGGGCTCTCCCACGGGGGAGCCCTTTTTGCGTCAGAGGCGTCCAGCTGCTTTCAGTGCGAGGTAGGCGTCGGCGAGGGCCGGGGCGAGCTCAGCCGGCGTGGCGTCGACGACGGTGACGCCGTGCCGACGGAGTTGCTCGGCCATCCGGTGCCGTTCGGTCTGGGCCTGGGCGGCGGCTGCGGCCTCGTACACCGCGTCGGCGTCACCCCGTGAGGTGGCCATGCGGGCGATGTGCGGATCGGCTACCGACGCGACGAGAACCGTGTGGCGTTGGGTGAGCTGAGGCAGGACGGGGAGGAGGCCTTCTTCGACCGGGGCTGTGTCCAGTGTCGTCATCAGGACGATGAGGGAGCGGCGGGGCGCTGTGCGCAGGGTTGCGGCGGCGAGGCCGCGGGCGTTCGTTTCGACGAGTTCTGGTTCGAGGTTCGCCATGGCGTTGACCAGGGAGGGGAGGACGTCGCGTGCGGTCCTGCCCTGGACGAGTGCGCGCACTCTGCGGTCGTAGGCGAGGAGGTCGACCCGGTCGCCGGCCCGGGACGCCAGGGCGGCAAGGAGGAGCGCCGCGTCCATGGCGGCGTCGAGGCGGGGGGCGTCGTCGACGCGGCCTGCGGAGGTGCGGCCGGTGTCGAGGACCAGGAGGATGTGCCGGTCACGTTCGGGACGCCAGGTGCGGACCGCGACCGTGGAGTGGCGGGCCGTGGCACGCCAGTCGATGGAGCGGGTGTCGTCGCCGGGAACGTACTCGCGCAGGCTGTCGAACTCGGTGCCCTCGCCGCGGGTCAGGACGCTGGTACGGCCGTCGAGTTCGCGCAGACGGGCCAGTTTCGACGGCAGGTGCTTACGGCTGGTGAAAGGTGGGAGGACGCGGAGGGTCCAGGGGACCTGGTGGGCTCCCTGACGTGAGAAGAGGCCGAGGGGGCCGTAGGAGCGGATGGTGACGCGGTCCGCGTGCTGGTCGCCTCGCCGGGTGGGGCGCAGGCGGGTGGTGACGCGGCGGCGTTCGCCGGGCGGGACCGTCAGGCGGTGGCGAGAGGCTTCCGTGGGGGTGTCTGTGCCCGGCTGCAGGCTGCTGGGAGGCCAGGCGTCGCGCAGGTGGGCGCGCAGGGGGCGGCGGGAAGGGTTGGTGACGGTGAGGGTGATGTCCGCCGAGTCGCCGAGGCGGGCGGTGGTGTCGCCGGAACGGGTCAGGCCGAGTCGGCGTACAGGAGCGGCAAGTGCGAAGTCGCAGACACAGGCCAGCGCTAGTGGGGCGTTGACGGCCAGGATGCCCGTCCAGCCGGGGCCCCAGATGCCGACGGGAAGGGAGCCGAGGGCCGCGAGGAGCGCGGTGCGTCCGGTGAGCGCCATCAGCGGGGGACGGGGACGTGGGCGAGGATCGCGGTGATGACGGAGTCCGCGGTGACGCCTTCCATTTCGGCCTCCGGGCGGAGTTGGACGCGGTGGCGGAGGGTGGGCAGGGCGAGGGCTTTGACGTCGTCGGGGATGACGTAGTCGCGGCCCGTGAGCCAGGCCCACGCGCGTGAGGTGGCCAGGAGGGCGGTCGCGCCTCGTGGCGAGACACCGAGGGCGAGGGAGGGCGATTCGCGGGTGGCTCGGCAGATGTCGACCACGTAGGCGGTGATCTCCGGGGAGATCGCGGTTTTGGCGACGGCGGCGCGGGCTGCCTCGAGGTCGGCGGGTCCGGCGACGGGGCGCACGCCGGCGGCGTGCAGGTCGCGGGGGTTGAAGCCTTCGGCGTGACGGGTGAGGACGTCGATCTCGTCCTGGCGGGAGGGGAGCGGGATCGTCAGTTTGAGGAGGAAGCGGTCCAGCTGGGCTTCCGGGAGGGGATAGGTGCCTTCGTACTCGACGGGGTTCTGGGTCGCGGCGACGAGGAAGGGATCGGGGAGGGCCCGGGGGGTGCCGTCGACGGTGACCTGTCGTTCCTCCATCGCTTCGAGGAGGGACGACTGCGTCTTGGGCGGCGTGCGGTTGATCTCGTCGGCGAGGAGGAGGTTGGTGAAGACCGGGCCGGGCTGGAAGGAGAACTCGGCGGTGCGGGCGTCGTAGACGAGGGAGCCGGTGATGTCGCTCGGCATGAGGTCGGGGGTGAACTGGACGCGTTTGGTGTCGAGTTCGAGTGCAGAGGCGAGGGCGCGGACGAGCAACGTTTTTGCCACTCCGGGGACTCCTTCAAGGAGAACGTGTCCGCGGCAGAGCAGAGCGACGACGAGGCCGGTCACGGCGGGGTCCTGGCCGACCACGGCCTTGGAGATCTCGGCGCGCAGGGCTTCCAGGGAGGCGCGGGCGCGGCCCTGGTCCCCGGTGGTCCCGGCGGTGTCGGTGGTCGGGTCCATCATGGACGGCGTACCTCTCTTTCGAGGGCGTCGAGTTGGTCGGCGAGGGCGATGAGGGCCGCGTCGTCGCCGGGCGGCGGGCCGAAGAGAAGGGAGTGCAGGGCCTGTCCGTCGCCGTGAAGGTGGGCGGTCAGGGCGGGGATGAGGGCCTCGGGCGCGTGCGCCTGGGGTACGGGGACGCCCAGGAGAGGGGCGAGGCGGGTGCGGACGGTGGAGCGGAGAGCAGCGGCCGCGCGGTCACGGGCGTCGGCCTTGCGGTAGAGGCGGGCGCGGCCTTCGACGGTCTCGGAGGCGCGGATCGCCACGGGGAGTTTCTCGGTGACGAGGGGGCCGAAGCGGCGTGCCCGCCACAGGGCGGCGAGCGCTGCCGCGAAGAAGAGTTGCAGGGTGCCCCAGAGCCATCCGGAGGGGAGCAGGTCGAGGAAGGATTTCTCGTCGTCCGGTTCGGTGGCGGTGGTGTCGGCGAGCGAGGGGAGGTACCAGACGAGATGGCTGCGGGAGCCGAGGAGTTGCAAGGCCAGCGAGGCGTTGCCCTGCTGGTCGAGGCGGTTGTTGTAGAGGATGTCGGGTGCGCCGAGCACCAGGGTGTCGCCGTCGCCGGTGGTGTCGGGGAGGCGCAGCAGGGTGGCCAGGCGCTCGCTGGGATAGCACTCGTCGGCACCGGGTCGCCGGGTGGAGTAGCGGATGCCGCCGGTGTCCGCGGCGCCTGCGCGGCGTGCCGCGGGCAGGGTGCAGTCGGGGGAGAGCGCGGAGTCGCGGCTGTTGGCCGGGTCGGCGGTCACGCCGGGGGCGAGGGTTCCCACGGACCAGCTGCTCGGTGCGACGAGGACGGTGCGGCCGCCGGAGCCGGCTGTCGCCGTGTGCAGCTCTTCTTGTTGACGCTCGGTCAGGAGATCGGGGGCGGCGACCAGGAGGGTGGTGTCGGGGTCCGCCGCGGTGCGGGCGTCGGCCAGGTCGGTGACCACGCGGGTGGTCACACCGTGGTCGGCGAGGAGTTCGGCGATGGCGCGGCTGCCGTAGGGATCGGGGGAGCGCGGGTCGAGGGCGCCATGGCGGGTGTCGGACCGCAGTGCGGCGAGCGTGATCGCCGCCACGAGGAGCAGGGCGAAGGCGAGGACGGGTCCTCGGGCGCGGGTCCACACCCGGAGGGCGGTGGGCGAGGCCGAGGGGGCGGGCAGCTTGGCCGCGGTCGTCATTCGGAGGCCCCCTGGGGGGCGTTGTGGGCCGCGTTGTGGGGGTTGTGGGCCGTCAGCTCGGGTTTCGTGCGTTCCAGGTCGAGGTCGAGTGCGGCCATGCGCGTGTACGACTGCTGGGTCGCCCGGCGGCCGCCGTATGTCACGTCGTCGAAGTCGCTTGCGGCGGCGCGCAGCCGGTCGGTGTGGACGGGCAGGCTGCGGCCGGCCTCGGCGGCGGCCTCGTCGGCCGTGCGGCCGGGGCGGGCGTCGAGGAGGGCGCGTTCCTCCAGGGCGCGGACGACGGCTCGCATGCGTTCCTGGACGGCCTGGCTCCAGTGGCCCTGGGCGGCGTGCGCTTCGGCGGCCGCGCGGTGTTCGGCGGCGCTGCGGGCGCGGTCGTCGAACAGCGCGGGCGTGGAGGTGGGGCGGCGACGCGGTGCGCCCAGGCGCCACCACAGCGCCGCGACGACGGCGACGACGGCGAGGATGACGACCAGCAGGCCGAGGGTGCCGCCGGGGGTGGCGGTCGAGGCGGTGTCGAACAGGTCGCCGATCCAGTCCCAGAGGGTGTCCAGGGCACGCTGGAACAGGCCGGGGTCGTTCTGGTGGTACAGGTCCTTGGACAGCTCGCGGCGGGCCGCCTCCCGCGCGGGGTCGCGCGGGAGGGTCACCGGCGGTTCGCCGCCCGAGCGGGCCAGGGACAGCGCCGTGCCGTCGCCTGCCCGCGACAGGGCCAGCACAGCCTTTTCGGCGGCGCGGCACAGGGCCGCCGGGGCTGCGTCGGTGAGGCCGGGCAGTGCCCTTGGGGACAGGCCGTCCGTGTGTGGCAGCGCGGTGAGAACTCCCCCCGTCGGTCTCACCGCATCAGCTCCCCGGGGTGGCGCCGGGGATGGGCGAGCCGTAGTCCTGGAGGCCTGCGGCACGGGCCAGGTCGAGGTCGAGGGCCTCGCGGCGGATGCGCTGGTCGATGTAGAGGAGCACGATGACGCCGGCCGCGATCGGGAAGGTGATCATGGAGCCGATCACCGAGCCGATGCCGCTCACGATCAGGTACGTCCAGCCGTAGTCGCTGCTCGCTTCGACCATGCCGCTGATGCCGCCGTCGCTCAGGGCGGCCCCGAGGAGCGCGAAGGGCACGACGACGATCATCGCGATGATGTTCGCGATGAGCAGGGCGAGCAGTTGGATGCCGAAGACGCGCCACCATGCGCCGCGGGTGAGCTTCGCGGAACGGCTGAGGGCCTTCTTGATGCCCTGCTTCTCCAGCATCAGCGCGGGCGAGGCCAGGCAGAAGCGGATGAGCAGCCAGAGCACGAGCACGATCGAGCCGAGGATGCCGAAGGCCTTCAGCGCGGCGCCCCCGTCGGTGTTGCCGGCGGCGCTCGCGAGGATGCCCGGCAGCAGGCAGACGAGGACGATGCCGGCGGCGATCAGCATCAGCAGGAAGATCAGGCCGAACAACCGGGGCAGCTGCGGGCGGGCGTCGCGCCACGCCTCTTTGAGGGTGACCGGCTTCCCGAGCACCGCGCGGCTGGTGACGGTGGTGAGCAGGGCGGTCGCGACGACGGTGCCGATGAGGCTGATGAGGAGGACCGGGCCGGAGGCGCGCATGGCGTCGCCCATGGCGTTGAGCTGCTCGTCGGCGGTGGCGCTCGGGTCGCCGAGGGCGGCGGTGTCCGTGGCGTCGTTCAGGATCAGGCCCTGCAGGAGGACGATGAACACCTCGGTGACGATCGCGACGGTCAGGGAGATGCCGAGGACCGTGCGCCAGTGGGCGCGCATGGTGGCGACGGCGCCGTCCAGGATCTCGCCCACGCCGAGCGGGCGCAGCGGGATCACGCCGGGCTTGGCGGCGGGCGGCGGGCCGCCCCAGCCGGCGCCCCAGCCGCCGGGAGGACCGTAACCGCCGTAGCCACCGGGGCCGCCGTAGCCGGCCGGGCCTCCGGGGTGTCCGCCCGGGCCCGCGGGCGGGTAGGGGCCCCAGTTCTGGGCGGGTGGCGGCGGAGGAGGGGGTGGCGGGGGCTGGGCGGGGTTCTGGAGACCTGCCGGCGCGGACCACTGGCCGGGAGGCGGCTGTTCTTCGGACCACTTCGTGCCGGGTCTCTGCGGGTTCGCGCTCGAGTCCGGCTGCTCCGCGGGCTGATCGCCGGCGGGCCGGGCCGCCGGCTCGGCGGGGTGGGACGCGCCGGGCTCCTGTCCGTCGGACGGGGCGGATCCGGGCGAGGCCCAGCCCGGAGTGTCTTTCATCGTCGCTCCTTCACGGTGCCCGTCCGCGGGCGCGGCGGCAGGTTGGGAGCCATCGTGCCATGGGGTGCTCACCGGGTGACCGGCCGCGGTACGGGCCGCACACCTTCAATGGTCCGTCGGATAGGGGGCAGACTGACTTCATGGCTGATCAGTACGCGCAATCCGGCGAGGACAAGCGGCCGGCCGAGATACCTGCGATCCGTTGGGAGGAGCTGCCGGAAGGCCCCGTGCTGGTCCTTCTCGACCAGACGAGACTTCCCGCCGAAGAAGTCGAGACGGTGTGCACGGACGCGTCCGCGCTGGTGGATGCGATCCGGTCGCTGGCCGTGCGCGGGGCGCCCTTGCTGGGGATCGCCGGGGCGTACGGCGTCGCGCTCGCCGCCGCCCGCGGCTTCGACGTCGACGAGGCCGCGAACGCGCTCGCGTCGGCCCGCCCCACCGCGGTGAACCTGTCCCTGGGCGTGCGCCTCGCTCGTGCCGCGTACCAGGCGGAGCTCGCCGGGGGCGGCGACCCGGGTCAGGGAGCGCGGGCCGCGTTGGCGGCCGCACGGCAGCTGCACCGGGAGGACGCCGAGGCCAGCGCCCGGATGGCCGCGCACGGGCTGGCGCTGCTCGACGAACTCCTGCCCGGCGGCGGACACCGGATCCTCACCCACTGCAACACCGGGGCGCTGGTGTCCGGCGGCGAGGGGACGGCGTTCGCGGTGGCGCTCGCCGCGCACCGGACGGGGCGGCTGCGCCGGCTGTGGGTGGACGAGACCCGTCCGCTGCTGCAGGGCGCCCGCCTCACCGCATACGAGGCGGCGCGCAACGGCATGGCGTACACCCTGCTGACGGACAACGCGGCGGGTTCGCTCTTCGCGGCGGGCGAGGTGGACGCGGTGCTGATCGGGGCGGACCGCATCGCGGGGGACGGGTCGGTGGCGAACAAGGTGGGCAGCTATCCCCTCGCGGTCCTCGCCCGCTACCACCATGTGCCGTTCATCGTGGTGGCGCCGGTGACGACGGTCGATCCCAAGACGCCGGACGGGGCGTCGATCGAGGTGGAGCAGCGTCCGGGACACGAGGTGACGGAGACCGCGGCGCCGCATGCGCCGGTCACGGGAGCGGGTGGAGGGGTGCCGGTGGCGCCGCTGGGGACGCAGGCGTACAACCCGGCGTTCGACGTGACGCCGCCCGAGCTGGTGACGGCGATCGTCACGGAGGAAGGCGTGATCTCGCCCGTGACGGCCGACGCGCTCGCCGGGCTGTGCGCCGGTGCGGGCAGGGGCACCGCCGCCGAGGCCGGGGTAGGGGCGCAGGCCAGGGCCGGGAGCGGGGAACCCGAACAGTCCTGATCCGACCGGTGGTCCGGCCGCACCCGGCTGACCCGTCTGACCTGTCTGATCCGCCTGGCTCGGCTGATCCGGCTGATCCGGCTGGTCCTGTCTGATCCGCCTGGTCCTGTCTGGCCTGTCTGGCCTGTCTGGCCTGTCTGGCCTGTCTGGCCTGTCCGGCCCGGCTGATCCGCCTGGACCTGTCGGGCGTCGGGGCTGGTCTATGAGCGGGCGGGCTGGCCGGCGATCAGGAGGGTCGTGCCGGCGTGGCGGAAACCCAGGCGGGCGTAGATGCGGGCGACGGACTCCTGTGCGTAGGCGAGGAAGACCGTGTCGACGTCGTGTTCGCGGGCGTGGGACGCCAGGGCCGCCGTCACGGCTGCGGCCAGGCCCCGCCGTCGGGCGGAGGGAAGCGTGCCGACGCCGCCGATCTCCGTCGTGCCCGTCGCCGGGTGGTAGTGGCCCACGGCCAGCGGGACGCCGTCCCGGGCGAGCGCGGCGAGGAGCGTCTTGTGTCCGGCGCGGAGCGTGGGGCGCACGGCGGCGACCGTGCCGTCCTCGGTCACCTCCCGGGTCAGCCGCGACAGCTCCGCACGGTCCGCCGGACCTGTGCCGGGCCGCTGGGCGAAGGCCAGACGGGGCAGGGCGAGGGCGGCGGGCAGCGCGGGGTCGTCCGCGGTCAGCACACGCAGCGTCACGCCGTCCGGGAGCGTGGGGGCAGGGAGGGCAGGGTGTGCCGGGAGCACCATGAGCGGGCGCTCCAGCACCGTGAGGCCGGCGGCCTCGATCAGGGCGCGCAGGGCCGGCGCGGCCTCGGCCAGCCACTCGAACGCCTCCGGCACGCCGAGTTCCCGCTGACGGGCGCGCACCCGCGCGATGTCGCCGGAGCCGATCCGGGCCGCGTTTCCCGTGGTGGGCTGGGCGTGGCCGGGACCGCCGTAGTACGGGGCGCCGGGCTCTGTGCGCACGAAGAGGCGCAGCGGGCCGAAGTCCTCGGCGGCGGCGAAAAGGAGAGGGACGGCCGCGTAGTACTCCTGGATGCGGTCGCGCAACGGGTCGTTCATGCAGCGCATCCCACCACTGGAGGACACCGCACCGCATGAAGATTTCGCCACCGGACCACTCCCGGATCACCGCCGGCGCACCGCTGAATCACCGCCGGAACGCCTGTGGGAACGCCCGTCGGAGCGCCCGGCGGGGGCCGCGGCGCAGGACGGGGGCAGACAGTGACGGCCGCGTACGACTATCGTCACTGGCCGGTGAGCCTTCTCACCTGCGCCTCCTTCACCGTTATGAGAATGGGATGATGTCGTTTATGAAGGGACGAGTCCTTGTCGTCGACGACGACACCGCACTGGCCGAGATGCTCGGCATTGTGCTGCGTGGTGAAGGTTTTGAGCCGTCTTTCGTAGCCGACGGTGACAAGGCGCTGGCTGCTTTCCGAGAGGCGAAACCCGATCTGGTGCTGCTGGACCTGATGCTGCCCGGCCGGGACGGCATCGAGGTGTGCCGCCTGATCAGGGCGGAGTCCGGCGTGCCGATCGTGATGCTCACGGCGAAGAGCGACACCGTCGACGTGGTCGTCGGACTGGAGTCCGGCGCCGACGACTACATCGTGAAGCCGTTCAAGCCGAAGGAGCTGGTCGCCCGCATCCGGGCCCGGCTGCGGAGGTCGGAGGAGCCGGCGCCCGAACAGCTCGCCATAGGCGACCTCGTCATCGACGTGGCCGGCCACTCCGTGAAGCGGGAGGGCCAGTCGATCGCGCTGACCCCGCTGGAGTTCGACCTGCTGGTCGCCCTGGCGCGCAAGCCCTGGCAGGTGTTCACCCGCGAGGTCCTCCTCGAGCAGGTGTGGGGCTACCGGCATGCCGCCGACACCCGCCTGGTCAACGTGCATGTACAGAGGCTGCGCTCGAAGGTCGAGAAGGACCCGGAGCGGCCGGAGATCGTGGTGACCGTCCGTGGCGTCGGATACAAGGCAGGACCCAGCTGACATGTCGCAGGACAGTGCCGCTTCGGCCCCCGGCCGGTCCGGGGCCCGTCCGGAGCGGCCTGTCGGCCGTGGGACAGCGGGTTCACGCTTCGCGCGCCTCCTCGAAGGCGGGCTGCTGAGGGGCGGGCTCAAGGGCAGCCCCGTCCTCAGGCTGCTGATGCGGTGGATACGCCGGCCGCTGCTGCCGGTCATGCGGCTGTGGCGGCGCAACATCCAGCTGAAGGTCGTCGCCACGACCCTGCTGATGTCGCTCGGAGTCGTCCTGCTGCTGGGCTTCGTCGTGATCGGGCAGGTGCGCAACGGCCTGCTGGACGCCAAGGTCAAGGCATCGCAGAGCCAGGCCACCGGCGGATTCGCGGTGGCGAAACAGAAGGCCGACGAGGCGGCCGGCACGCCCGCCGACGGCGGGACCCCGGCGGACGGCCGCACCTCGCAGAACGTCATCGAATGGATGAGCGAGCTGGTGCTGTCGCTGTCCAGCGGCGGCCAGGGCGCCTTCGACGTGGTCACCCTGCCCCCCGGCTTCGACAACGGCGGCGGTTACGGACCGCGTGCCTCCGGATACGTCGACCCCAACAAGAGCGTTCCCGAGAACCTCCGCGCGCGCGTGAACACCGGCACCGGCGCCTTCCAGAGCTACTCGCGCATCGACTACCTCAACGACAAGGAATCCCAGCCCGCCCTGGTCATCGGCAAACAGGTCAACGACCCCAACGGCGACCCGTACGAGCTGTACTACCTCTTCCCGCTCACGCAGGAGGAGAAGTCGCTGAGCCTGGTCAAGGGCACGCTGGCGACCGCCGGACTCTTCGTCGTCGTCCTTCTCGGGGCCATCGCCTGGCTCGTCGTGCGGCAGGTCGTCACCCCCGTGCGGATGGCCGCAGGGATCGCCGAACGGCTGTCCGCCGGACGGCTCCAGGAACGGATGAAGGTCACCGGCGAGGACGACATCGCACGGCTCGGCGAGGCCTTCAACAAGATGGCCCAGAACCTCCAACTGAAGATCCAGCAGATGGAGGATCTGTCGCGGATGCAGCGGCGGTTCGTGTCCGACGTCTCGCACGAGCTGCGGACGCCCCTGACCACCGTACGCATGGCCGCGGACGTCATCCATGACGCCCGGGTCGACTTCGACCCCGTCACCGCGCGGTCCGCGGAACTCCTCGCCGACCAGCTCGACCGGTTCGAGACGCTCCTCGCCGACCTGCTGGAGATCAGCCGCTTCGACGCCGGCGCCGCCGCCCTCGAGGCCGAGCCGATCGACCTCAGGGAAGTCGTGCGGCGGGTCGTCAGCGGGGCCGCGCCTCTCGCCGAACGCAAGGGGACGACCGTCCGCGTCATCGGCGACCAGCAGCCCGTCGTCGCCGAGGCCGACGCCCGGCGTGTGGAACGCGTCCTGCGCAACCTGGTGGTCAACGCCGTGGAACACGGCGAGGGCAACGACGTCGTCGTCAAACTGGCCGCCGCGGGCGGAGCCGTCGCGATCGCCGTGCGCGACTACGGTGTCGGACTCAAGCCCGGCGAGGCCACCCGCGTCTTCAGCCGGTTCTGGCGCGCCGACCCGGCACGCGCGCGTACCACCGGCGGCACCGGCCTCGGGCTTTCCATCGCCCTGGAGGACGCGCGACTGCACGGCGGCTGGCTGCAGGCCTGGGGCGAGCCGGGCGGCGGCTCCCAGTTCCGGCTGACCCTGCCCAGGACCGCCGACGAACCACTGCGAGGCTCGCCGATACCGCTCGAGCCCAAGGACTCCCGCCGCAACCGCGGCGAACTCGACGACGCCGGTCAGCCCCGCCGCGGCGGTGAGAAGAGCGCCACCGTGCCGGTGCAGCCCGCGGGCGAGCAGCAGTCGGCCGCCCGGACGCCGCTCGCCCCCCGCACCGCCGCCCCCACCGCCGACCCGACGGCACTGCCCGGCAACGGCGCGCGCGTGGTGCCCCGTACGGGCACTGCGACGGGGACCGGCACGGGCGGCGGAACACGGCACGACGAGACGCCGGATGACTCGGCCGCCCCGGCGGGCGAGCCGACGGGCGCCGACGAGCGGGACCGGCACGGGCAGCGGCACGGCCACGGGCATGGGCATGGGCACACCGGGACCGCGGACCGGCCGGACTCCGCGGCCGGGAGCGCGGACAAGCAAGGGGAGGCATCTCGTGGGCGCTGAGCAGCGCGAGGGGGGAATCCGGCGTACGCCGGGGCGCGCGATGGCGTACGCCGTCTGCGGAGTCGTCCTGCTGGCCGGGTGCGCCTCGATGCCCGACAGCGGCGACCTGCGCGGCGTCGAATCCACCCCGGGGCAGGACACCCAGGTCCGGGTGTTCGCCATGCCGCCCCGCGACGACGCCCAGCCCCTGGAGATCCTCCAGGGCTTTCTGGAAGCCCTCACCAGCGACGACCCCAGCTACTCGACGGCACGCCAGTACCTGACCGGGAAAGCCGCGCAGAAGTGGCAACCCGAACGGTCCACGACCGTCCTCGCGGACGGCCCGGCGACCATGACCGGACCCGCCGGGAACCGGGAGGGCGACGACCGCTCGTACATCCTTTCCGGCTCCAGGGTCGCCGTCGTCGACGCCCAGCAGGCGTACACGCCCGCCTCGGGCGACTACGGACAGACCATCCACCTCACCCGCGACAAGAAGAACGGGCAGTGGCGCATCGACGCGCTCCCCGACGGCGTCGTCATGGGCAAGTCGGACTTCCAGCGCAACTACGTGTCCGTCAACAAGTACTACCTCGCCTCCGACACCGCCGTCGAAGGATCCGGGCAGCCCGTGGCCGTCGCCGACCCCGTCTACGTCCGCGGACGGGTCGATCCCATGACCCAGATGGTGCGCTCCGTCCTCAGCGGCCCCACCAGCTGGCTCCGCCCCGTCGTCAGATCCGGATTCCCCACCGGGACCGCGCTCTCCAAGGGCGTCACCTCGCTGACCCCCGACGACCAGAACAAGCTCACCGTCCCGCTGAACGACAAGGCCGCCCACATCGGACGGGCCAAGTGCGACGAGATGGCGGCCCAGCTGCTGTTCTCCCTCCAGAGCCTGGCCCCCACCGTCAGCGAGATCGCACTGCGCGCGGGCGGCAGCCAACTGTGCTCCCTGTCCGAGGACCAGGCCAAGACCGTCGCCGCACGCGGCTCCCAGAGCGACCCCGGCTACCTGTACTTCATCGACGGCCAGCACCGCCTCGTCCGGATGGCCGCCGGCAGTGGCAGCGGCAACGCCAAGGCCGATCCCGTCCCCGGAGCCCTCGGCGCCGGCGCCACAGCCCTGCGCTCCGTGGCGGTGGCCCGCGACGAACGCAGCGCGGCAGGAGTGGCACTGGACGGCAAGGCGCTCTACGTCACCTCCACCCTCTCCGGCAGCACCGTCGGCGACCCCGTCCTGCAGAGCACCGGCAAGACGGAGTCCGACCGGCTCACCACCCCCAGCTGGGACGCCGAGGGCAACCTGTGGGCGGCCGACCGCAACCCCGCCGACCCGCGGCTGCTCCTGCTGCAGAAGGGCGGCGGTGAGCCGCTGGAGGTCCTCACCCCGGGGCTCGACGGCCGTGTCGACTCCGTGCGGGTGGCCGCCGACGGGGTACGGATCGCCCTCGTCGTCGACAAGGGCGGCAAGCAGTCCCTGCTCATCGGTCGCATCGAGCGCACCGGCGACACCGAACCGCCGTCCCTTTCGGTCCAGGAACTGCGTTCCGCGACACCCGAGTTGGAACAGGTCAGGGCGGTCTCCTGGGCCGGGGACAGCAGGCTCGTGGTGGTCGGGCGGGAAGCCGGCGGCGTCGAACAGGTGCAGTACGTGCAGAGCGACGGCTCGATCCCCGAGGCGGGCACCCTGCCCGGACTCACCGAGGTCACCAGCATCGCCGCCTCCGAGGACAGCGACACCCCGCTCTTCGCCACTTCCAAGAACGGGCTGCTGTGGCTGCCCGGCGGAAGCGGGTGGCGGACGCTGAAGGAAACCGCCTCGATGGCGCTCTACCCGGGATAGATCCTTTTCTGTTCCGCTCTCTCCTCAACCCTTCATACCCCCCTCGCCTCTCTCGCCCCTCTTACCTTTCCGAGTTCACCGACGGACCACTCCTTCCCGTTCCTCGGGAATCGTCGGGACGCATCCGGCCGCACCGGGCTGCTTCGCGCCGCTCCGAGGCGAAGGCGAGGGGCCCGGTTTCGGCCGCTGTTTCGTTTGCGTTGGCCAATTGCGCCGACCGTCGCCTTCCGCGGAGTTGTCCACAGGGTGCCGGGCGGTTATCCACAGGGTTTTTCCACAGGGGTGGTGGACCACTTCCCGAGTCGGCACAGTGGTCGACGTGGAAGGCGTTCGCGGGTGGTGGCAGGAACTGGCCGGCCTGGTGCTGCCCGCCGAATGCGGAGGCTGCGGAAGGGCACGCACGGTGCTCTGCCCGCGGTGCCGTGCGGCGCTGTGCGACACCGCGCCGTTCCGGGTGCGCCCCTTGCTGCCACCGCCCGGACTGCCCGCCGTGCACGCGTCGGCCCGCTACGCCGACGAGGTCAGGGCGGTGCTGCTGGCCCACAAGGAACGCGGGGCACTGGCGCTCACACGACCGCTCGGAGCGGCACTGGCGGGGGCTGTGCGGGCGGGGATGAGAGAGGCGGGGGTGGGGTTGGGGTGGGGGGAGGGGGAGGGGGCCCGACCCCCCGGCAACGTCCTGCTGGTCCCCGTACCCTCCGCTCCGGCCGTCGTCCGGGCCCGCGGTCATGATCCGGCGCGGCGGATCGCGCTCGCGGCGGCGGGTGAGTTGCGGCGGGCCGGGGTTCCGGCGCGGGTGGCGGCGGTGCTGCGGCAGCGGCGTGCCGTGGCCGACCAGTCGGGGCTCGACGCCGGGCAGCGGTGGGACAACCTGGTGGGCGCGCTGGCCGTGGCGCCCGGTGGGGCGCGGCTGTTGCGCGGCGGTCCGGTGGTCCTCGTCGACGATCTGGTGACGACCGGTGCTTCGCTGGCGGAGGCGGCTCGCGCGGTTCGGGCGGCGACCCAGGCGGTTGCGTGGCCGGACGCGGACGCGGACGCGGACGAGGGCGGGGGCGGGGACGCGGGGGCGTCGGCGTTCACGGGTCGGCCGGGGGCGTCGGCGCGTGCCTGCCCGTCGGAGCCGACGGGCAGGGCGGACGTGAGGCCGAGTCCGGGCCCGGGACGACGGGCGCGTCCGGATTCGCGTCCGGGACGACGGGCACACGTGGGTTCGAGGCCGGATTCGGGGCCGGGCCCGGGACGACGGGCGGAGCCGGGGCATCGGGTGGAGGGTGGAGAGGACGGGGAGGAGATGGTGAGGGAGGTGTGTGGTGGAGATGCGTGGGCCGTGTACGCGGGTGTCGCGAGGGAAGGCAGAGGAGAGGAGTCGTCCGGAGCGAGGGAGGAAGACATCGACGGGACGGACGCGACGTCTGGGGCGCCGGTGCGATCGGCCGGAGCTGCGGGGGTCTGGGGGGCCTCGGGAGCCTCGGGGGAAACGGGATCCGCGAGACGCGTGGGCCCGTCCGATGCCGGTTCGTCGGACGTCGGCGAGGCCGGTGGTGTGCTCTGCGCGGCCGTGGTCGCGGCTTCGCCGACTCTTTGGAAATAAACCGGAACTGACGCAGAACTTGCGTCGTTGCAGGTAATGAGAGAGTCAATTCACCTGAACGGAGGTACGCCGCAGTAGAGGGTGACGACATCCGTCCGGGCGAGATATGTTCGGTTGTGAGGGAAAGCCGCAGGCCACACCTCTCAAATCCGAATGCCGTGCTGCGGTTTTGGTCATCACCCGCAGCACCTGGGGTGTAGATCTCGTCGATGGGGGAGGAGGAGGTGGAAGTCGCCAAGTCGGAGGTTCCGGTGCTCACCGGGGCCTGGTGCAAAAGGGAGACGCTCCGCCAGAGAAGCGGAGTGATCCGGGAACGGAGTTCTGCGTGGACATCGTCGTCAAGGGCCGCAAGACCGAGGTGCCCGAGCGGTTCCGCAAGCACGTGGCCGAGAAGCTGAACCTGGAGAAGATCCAGAAGCTCGACGGCAAGGTGATCAGCCTCGACGTCGAGGTGTCCAAGGAGCCCAACCCCCGACAAGCCGACCGGTGCGACCGAGTGGAGATCACGCTCCGCTCGCGCGGCCCGGTGATCCGGGCGGAGGCGGCCGCCAGCGACGCGTACGCGGCACTCGACCTGGCGGCGGAGAAGCTGGACGCCCAGCTCCGCAAGCAGCACGACAAGCGATACACGCGCCGCGGTTCCCGCAGGCTGTCCGCGGCTGAGGTTCCCGACCACGTTCCGGGTGTGGCGACGCTCAACGGCAACGGCCGTCCCGTCCCCTCCGACGAGTCGGAGAGCGTGCCGACGAAGCGCATCGGCTCGATCGAGGTGCAGGGCGACGGCCCCCTCGTGGTCCGTGAGAAGACGCACGTCGCAGCTCCGATGACCCTCGACCAGGCCCTCTATGAGATGGAACTGGTCGGACACGACTTCTATCTGTTCGTCGACTCCGAGACGAAGCAGCCCAGTGTCGTCTACCGGCGACACGCCTACGACTACGGCGTGATCTACCTGGACACCGACCCGATGGTGGCTCAGGCGCACTCACCCGACGCGGGTGGCGCGCTGGGCGGCTGACGCGCCCGGTGACAGCTGAGCGGTGTGCCCCTGGAGAGCGCGTGTGCGCCCCCGGGGGCACCCGTGTGCGACCCCTCGGGAGAGTCGCTCTGTCACCGCGTTGTCGTCCGGGCATGGAATCATGGCAGGGCGGCCCAACCGATGGGCCGTTGCCTTGGGTTGGCGATGGCTCAGGACCACGGCCACAGCCTTCAGGGGGAGGAACGATGGCGGACAGCTTCGGACCGATGCGTGACGAGGGTTCCCACGAGGGTGTCGTCGGCATGGGCCCGGACGCGGGTGATGGCGGCACTTCACGCAAGGAGCCGATCAGAGTCCTTGTCGTGGACGACCACGCCCTGTTCCGCCGCGGACTGGAGATCGTGCTGGCGGCCGAGGAGGACATCCAGGTCGTCGGTGAGGCGGGTGACGGCGCCGAGGCGGTGGACAAGGCGGCCGACCTGCTGCCCGACATCGTGCTGATGGACGTGCGGATGCCCAAGCGCGGCGGCATCGAGGCGTGCACCTCCATCAAGGAGGTCGCTCCCAGCGCGAAGATCATCATGTTGACGATCAGCGACGAGGAGGCCGACCTCTACGAGGCGATCAAGGCGGGCGCGACCGGTTACCTCCTGAAGGAGATCTCCACGGACGAGGTCGCCACCGCGATCCGTGCGGTGGCCGACGGGCAGTCGCAGATCAGCCCCTCCATGGCGTCGAAGCTGCTCACCGAGTTCAAGTCGATGATCCAGCGGACCGACGAGCGCCGGCTCGTCCCCGCGCCGCGGCTGACGGACCGGGAGCTGGAGGTGCTCAAGCTGGTCGCCACGGGGATGAACAACCGTGACATCGCCAAGGAGTTGTTCATCTCCGAGAACACCGTGAAGAACCATGTGCGCAACATCCTGGAGAAGCTGCAGTTGCACTCCAGGATGGAGGCGGTGGTGTACGCGATGCGGGAGAAGATCCTCGAGATCCGCTGACGCCGGTCCGGGCCGTCGTGCTGCGGTCGGGTCAGGCGAGTGCGCGGGCGAGTTCCCCGGCGAGCGGTTCGCGCAGCTCCGGGGCGTCCACGCGTTCCACGCGCACGTCCGTGCAGTCGACCCACGTGGCGGCTTCGAGCAGGGCCTGGGCGACCGCCGGGACGGCTTTGGGGCCGTCCAGGGTGACCTGCTTGGCGACCAGGGTGCGGCCCTCGCGGGCGGGGTCCACGCGGCCGACGAGCCGGCCGCCGGACAGGACCGGCATCGCGAAGTAACCGTGGACCCGCTTCGGCTTGGGGACGTAGGCCTCCAGGCGGTGGGTGAAGCCGAAGATCCGCTCGGTGCGTGCCCGTTCCCAGATGAGGGAGTCGAAGGGGGACAGGAGCGTGGTGCGGTGGCGGCCGCGCGGAGCCGTCTCCACCGCGGCCGGATCGGCCCACGCGGGCTTGCCCCAGCCTTCGACGGTGACCGGGACCAGGCCGGAGTCGGCGATCACCGCGTCGACCTGTTCGCCCTTGAGACGGTGGTAGTCGGCGATGTCCGCCCGCGTGCCGACGCCGAGGGACTGGCCGGCCAGGAGGACGAGGCGGCGCAGGCATTCGGCGTCGTCGAGCTCGTCGTGCAGCAGGGCGGCGGGTACCGCGCGTTCGGCCAGGTCGTACACGCGCTTCCAGCCGCGGCGCTCGACGCAGACCACCTCGCCGTACATCAGTGCGCGTTCCACGGCGACCTTGGTGCCGGACCAGTCCCACCACTCGCTGGTCTTCTTCGCTCCGCCCAGGTCCGTGGCGGTGAGGGGGCCTTCGGCGCGGAGCTGCTTGAGGACCTGGTCGTAGGTGCCCTCGGGGAGGGTGTGGTTCCAGTGCGGCCGGTTGCGGTAGGCGCGGCGGCGGAAGGCGAAGTGGGGCCATTCCTCGATGGGGAGGATGCAGGCGGCGTGGGACCAGTACTCGAAGGCGTGGGTGTCGTGCCAGTAGGCGCGCTCGACCGTTCCGCGGCCCACGGCGCCCAGGCGGGCGTAGGGGATCAGCTCGTGGGAGCGGGCCAGGACGGAGATGGTGTCGAGCTGGACCGCGCCGAGGTGGCGGAGCACGCCACGGACGCCGGCCTTGCGGTCGGGCGTGCCGAGGAAGCCCTGCGCGCGCAGGGCGATGCGGCGGGCTTCGTCTGCGGAGAGCTCGGCGGCGGGGCGCGGGGTCGTCATGGTCCGCACGATAGGCGGTGGGTCTGACAGTGGCTGGTGAGCTGGGGTTTTGCGGCGGTAGGCGGTAGGCGGTAGGCGCGGTGGCGGTGGCGGGCGTGCGGGGACCTGTTCCGGTGAGCGAGTGAGTGGGTGAGTGGGTGAGTGGGTCGGCGGTCGGTGACGGGCGTGGGCGTCAGTCGTCCGACGGTGCGGGTATGTACGGCGCGGTGGACGGGAGTCCCAGGTCCGAGGGGAGCAGGGAGGCGATCCAGCAGTCCCGTCGTACGCCCTTGTTGTCGATGGCGCAGCGCAGGGTGCCCTCCAGGGTGAAGCCGGCGTGCTCCGCCACCGCGAGGGAGGGGGCGTTGCCGACTTCCGCCCGCCATTCGACGCGGTCGACGGCGAGGGTGGTGAAGGCCCAGCGGGCGGCGGTGAGGGCGGCCTCGGTGGTGTAGCCGCGGCCGCGGTGTTCCTTGACGGCCCAGAAGCCGATCTCGGCGGTGCCCGGGGAGCGCATGGTGAGGCTGAGGGCGCCGGTGAGGGCTCCGCCGGGGAGGAAGACGCCGAAGGTGAACATCGCGCCGGTCGTCCAGCCCTCCGGTGCGATCAGCTCGATGAAGCTGCGTGCGTGTTCTGGGAGGTAGGGGGAGGGGATGGTCGTCCAGCGCTGGATGTCGGGGTCCTGGGCCGCCGTGTACACGGCTTCGGTGTCCTGGGCGCCGAGGGGGCGCAGGACGAGGCGGGCGCTGGTGAGGGTGACGGGCGGGTGCTCCATCGACCGATTCTGCTGGGAGAGCGGGGTGGCCGCCATCGGTTTGCGCCGCGTGAGGGTGCGATCACAATTCGCGCACTTCGTCGGGCGGACGCGGCACCATCGGCGGCGCCCGGCCGTTGTCCTCTTTGAAGAAGATTTGGGTGAAGCCGCGCAGCGGTTGCAGTCCTCGCCACGGCAGGCCTCCCGGCGTGGTGGGGTCCTCGCATACGATGGCCGTTGCTCAGTGAGTCATATGGAAACCGTCCGTCCTAGGCCCGACCGGCAAGGAGACCAACCCCCGTGTCCGTCCTCTCGAAGATCATGCGTGCAGGCGAAGGCAAGATCCTGCGCAAGCTGCACCGCATCGCGGACCAGGTCAACTCCATCGAAGAGGACTTCGTCGACCTCTCCGACGCCGAGCTGCGGGCCCTCACCGAGGAGTACAAGCAGCGGTACGCCGACGGTGAGAGTCTGGACGACCTGCTGCCCGAGGCGTTCGCCACCGTGCGCGAGGCCGCGAAGCGCGTTCTGGGCCAGCGTCACTACGACGTGCAGATCATGGGCGGCGCGGCCCTGCACCTCGGCTATGTGGCGGAGATGAAGACCGGTGAGGGCAAGACCCTCGTCGGCACGCTGCCCGCGTATCTGAACGCGCTGTCCGGCAAGGGCGTGCACCTGATCACGGTCAACGACTACCTGGCCGAGCGTGACTCGGAGATGATGGGCCGCGTCCACAAGTTCCTGGGCCTGGAGGTCGGCTGCATCCTGGCCAACATGACGCCGGCCCAGCGGCGCGAGATGTACCACTGCGACATCACGTACGGCACGAACAACGAGTTCGGCTTCGACTACCTGCGCGACAACATGGCGTGGGCGCAGGACGAGCTGGTCCAGCGCGGCCACAACTTCGCCATCGTGGACGAGGTCGACTCCATCCTGGTCGACGAGGCGCGTACGCCGCTGATCATCTCCGGCCCGGCCGACCAGGCCACCAAGTGGTACGGCGACTTCGCGAAGCTGGTGACGCGCCTGAAGAAGGGCGAGGCCGGCAACCCCCTCAAGGGCATCGAGGAGACCGGCGACTACGAGGTCGACGAGAAGAAGCGCACGGTCGCCATTCACGAGAGCGGTGTCAGCAAGGTCGAGGACTGGCTGGGCATCGACAACCTCTACGAGTCGGTGAACACGCCTCTGGTGGGCTACCTGAACAACGCCATCAAGGCGAAGGAGCTCTTCAAGAAGGACAAGGACTACGTCGTCATGGACGGCGAAGTCATGATCGTCGACGAGCACACCGGTCGTATCCTGGCCGGTCGCCGTTACAACGAGGGCATGCACCAGGCGATCGAGGCGAAGGAAGGGGTGGACATCAAGGACGAGAACCAGACGCTCGCCACGATCACCCTTCAGAACTTCTTCCGTCTCTACAAGCGCCACAACCACGACGGCAAGGAACAGCCCGGCCTGTGCGGCATGACGGGTACGGCGATGACCGAGGCCGCCGAGTTCCACCAGATCTACAAGCTCGGCGTGGTGCCGATCCCGACGAACCGGCCGATGGTCCGCAAGGACCAGTCGGACCTGATCTACCGCACCGAGGTCGCGAAGTTCGAGGCGGTCGTCGACGACATCGCCGAGAAGCACGAGAAGGGTCAGCCGATCCTCGTCGGCACGACGTCGGTCGAGAAGTCCGAGTACCTGTCGCAGCAGCTGTCGAAGCGGGGCATCCAGCACGAGGTGCTGAACGCCAAGCACCACGAGCGTGAGGCGTCGATCGTCGCCCAGGCCGGCCGTCGTGGCGCGGTCACGGTGGCCACGAACATGGCCGGCCGTGGCACGGACATCAAGCTCGGCGGCAACCCCGACGACCTCGCCGAGGCGGAGCTGCGTCAGCGCGGCCTCGACCCGGAGGAGCACATCGAGGAGTGGGCGGCCGCGCTGCCCGCCGCTCTGGAGAAGGCCGAGCAGGCGGTCAAGGCCGAGTTCGACGAGGTCAAGGAGCTGGGCGGCCTCTACGTGCTCGGCACCGAGCGGCACGAGTCGCGTCGTATCGACAACCAGCTGCGCGGTCGTTCCGGCCGTCAGGGCGACCCGGGCGAGTCCCGGTTCTACCTGTCGCTGGGTGACGACCTGATGCGGCTGTTCAAGGCCCAGATGGTCGAGCGCGTGATGTCGATGGCGAACGTGCCGGACGACGTGCCGATCGAGAACAAGATGGTCACGCGCGCGATCGCGTCCGCGCAGTCGCAGGTGGAGCAGCAGAACTTCGAGACGCGTAAGAACGTCCTGAAGTACGACGAGGTGCTCAACCGTCAGCGTGAGGTCATCTACGGCGAGCGGCGTCGCGTGCTGGAGGGTGAGGACCTGCAGGAGCAGATCCACCACTTCATGGACGACACGATCGACGCGTACGTCGGCGCGGAGACCGCCGAGGGCTTCCCGGAGGACTGGGACCTGGACCGGCTGTGGGGCGCCTTCAAGCAGCTCTACCCGGTGAAGGTGACGGTGGAGGAGCTGGAGGAGGCGGCCGGCGACCGGGCCGGCCTGACGGCCGAGTTCATCTCCGAGTCCATCAAGGACGACATCCGCGAGCAGTACGAGTCGCGTGAGTCGCAGCTCGGCTCGGAGATCATGCGTGAGCTGGAGCGCCGGGTCGTGCTGTCGGTCCTGGACCGTAAGTGGCGTGAGCACCTCTACGAGATGGACTACCTCCAGGAGGGCATCGGTCTGCGCGCGATGGCGCAGAAGGACCCCCTGGTGGAGTACCAGCGCGAGGGCTTCGACATGTTCTCCGCGATGATGGACGGCATCAAGGAGGAGTCCGTCGGCTACCTGTTCAACCTGGAGGTCCAGGTCGAGCAGCAGGTCGAGGAGGTCCCGGTGGAGGACGCGCCGGCCGACAAGGACAAGCAGGACGTGGTGCCGGCGCAGGCGGGTTCGCGTCCGGAGATCCGTGCGAAGGGCCTGGACGCTCCGCAGCGTCGTCAGCTGCACTTCTCGGCGCCCACGGTGGACGGCGAAGGCGGCACGATCGAGGGTGACTTCGAGAGCGACGACGACGAGCCGGTCCGTTCCGCGGCCGACGGTCTCACGCGCGCGGAGCGCCGCAAGCAGGCGAAGGCCGGGCGGCGCCGCAAGAAGTAGTGGGGCGCACGGTCGCTGCGGCGGTCGTGCGGCGGCTTGAGGGCCGGGTCACCTGCGGGTGGCCCGGCCCTTTCTTGTGCTCGCGGGCCTTGCGCCGGTCGACGGCGGGATCGGGGGCCGCTTCAGTCGTCGCGGGTGTGGGGCCTGCGGGGGCCGTCGAGTTCCACGGCGGTGCAGCGCCAGCGGCGGTCCGTGCCGAGTTCCAGGCGGAAGGCCATCGCGCGCAGGCGGTCGCCCGCGCCGATGCGGGCGAAGGCCTCGATGGCGCCCGGGCGCGGAACGTAGTAACCGATGTCGCGGACGACGGCACGGGCGCCGTGGGAGGTGCGCAGGGGGCCGCGTTCGGCGAGGTGGGCGAGGTCGTCGTAGGCGCGGCCGAGGGTGTGCCGGAGCATGAAGTGGACGGGGCGGCGGCCGGTCAGGACGGCGAGGAGGCGGTCCGCGAAGAGGTCGGTGGGGCGGGGCTGGGTGAGAGGACGACGCGGGGCCCGGGCGGGGGCCGCGGGGGAGCCGTGGGTGGGAGGGACCGACGGGACCGACGGGACGGGTGGGACTGACGGTACGGGCGGGACCGGCAGGACGGGCGAGCGGTGGCCGGCGGCCGGGGTGCGGGGTGGAGCGGTGCGCGGGGCGCCGCCGTCGGGGGTGCGGGGCGGGGCGCCGGCGGGGCGCCGGGTGTCGCGGCGGCCGGGGGGTCGGGCGCCGGGGGGTCGGGCGCCGGCGTGTTGGGCGCCAGGGGGGTGGGCGCCAGGGTGGCGGTGCGTCCTCGTCATGACCTTGTCCATGGGGGGTCCCCGTTCGCTGGGCTCTTGGAGCTCTGCTTCTACCGAGCGGTAACTTGCCGCTGTGGATCTTGTACGGGTTCGTGGCCCGCCGTGGCAAGGAAGCGGAGGGGTGGGTGCGCGGGGCTGGAAGGTTCACCTATCAGGGGTGGGGCGGCTCGCCCGGAGCCCGATGCTGTGGGCCGGGGCCGGGTGAGAACCGGGGTGCGGGGTTGACGTCCGACGGGGTGCGGGCAGGGACCCGAAAGGGGACGCCCGCACGTATCCTGAAGGCCCTCCGGAAGGTGCGGAACCGTGCTTCCCGGGGCACCGAGTCCGAGCCGGCGACCCGAAAGCCGGCGACCACGAGAAGAGCGGCCAGCCATGCGCGTCTACGTCCCCCTGACCCTCCCGGGCCTCGCCGAGGCGCACAAGACGGGTGAGCTGGGAGCCGGGCCGCTCGTCGCGTACGCCGTCACGCCCGCGCTGCGCGAGTGGTACCTCTCCGACGACACCGAGGAACTGGAGTACGCGGCGCTCGGCAGGGCGGCTCTCGCCTCGCTGCGGCTTCTGGACGCGGACCCGGGCGCGCCGCGGCGGCGGGTCGTGGTCGCCGTCGACGTGCCGGACCGTATGGCCGCCGTAGGCCCCGAGGGTGGGCCCGGCCGTGCGTCCGGGCGGGCGCCCGACCCGGACGCGCCGGATGCGCCGGGCGGGCCGGGCGAGGTGCGGGTGAGCGGCGCCGTGCGGCTGGCCAAGGCGGCCGCGGTGCACGTCGACGCGCCCGAGGCGGAGGCTGACGTGACCGCGGCCGCGCGGGCCCTCGCCGCGGCGGACGGCGGGGACGACGACGCGCAGGCCGTCGTGGACGGGGCCGAGGACCACGAGCTGCTCTGGTTCGCCCCGCAGGAGATCGCGAGCCTGCTGGGGTCCGGGGTCTGAGCGCGAGCCGCCCGGGAGGGGCCTGACTCCCCCGGGTTCTCGGCTCTCCGGCTCTCCCGGGCCCTCGGCTCTCCCGGCTCCCGGCCCTCCTGGTCCTCTGCGGCCCTCCCGCTCTGGCTCTCCGGGCCTTCTGGCCCCTGGGGCCTCTCGCCTTCCAGGGCCCGGCCCTTCCGGGCTTCCCCGGGGCCGCCTGGCTGATCCGAGCCTTCCCCGGCCCGGCTTCCCCGGCCCGGCTTCCTCGGCCCGGCTCTTCCCGACCCGGCTTCCCCGGCCCGCCCGGCTCTTCCCGGGGCGCTCCGGGGCGTTCCAGGGGGCGACGGTCTCTTGACTGTCGGTGGCGGCGGGTATTTTTGCAGACATGGGGAAGCAGCAAGCGGCGCACATCGTCTGGGACTGGAACGGGACGCTGTTCCACGACAACGACGCGATCATCGGGGCGACGAACGCGGCGTTCGTCGAGTTGGGGCTGGAGCCGATCACGCTGGAGCAGTACCGGGCGCTGTACTGCGTGCCGGTGCCGAGGTTCTACGAGCGGCTGATGGGCAGGCTGCCCACCGACGCCGAGTGGGAGCTGATGGACGGGGTCTTCCACCGGTACTACGCGGAGCACCGGGTGCGGTGCGGGCTCACCGAGGGCGCGGCGGAGCTGCTCGCGGGGTGGCGGTCGGCGGGGCACAGTCAGTCACTGCTGAGCATGTACGTGCACGATGAACTCGTGCCGCTGGTACGGGGGTTCGGGATCGAGCCGCACTTCGTCCGGGTCGACGGGCGGATCGGGCCCTCCGGGGGCAGCAAGGCCGAGCACATGGTGCGGCACCTGGCGGCGCTTGCCGGGGTGGAGCCGGCGCGCACGGTGGTGATCGGGGACGCGGCCGACGACGCGGTGGCCGCGCTGCACGCGGGGGCGAAGGCCGTTCTGTACACCGGCGGGTCGCACAGCCGGGCCAGCCTGGAGGGGGTCGGGGCGCCGGTGGTCGACACGCTGGGGGAGGCCGTGGAGATGGCGGGGCGTATCGCCGCGTAGGCCTCCGGCGGTGGGGCGGGGCTCGTGGGGTGCTCGGGTGGGGGGCCTGGGTGTCTCGCCCCCGCCGCCCCTACCCGTCCCATCCAGGGACTGCGTCCCCTGGGCCCCGGGCCGGGACTGCGTCCCCTGCACCCCTGGCGGACTGCATCTCCCGGTGGGGATGCCCGTGCCGCATCCGGCTGTGCCGCTTGCCCTCGGCGGGCTGTGCCCCTCGCCTCGCCCGCGGGACTGCGTTCCCCCCTCGCGGTGTGCGGTCGGCTTCCGTTGCTGTTGCGGTGGCCTCGCGGGGAGGGCCGCGTTCGGTGGGGTAGGTGGGGGGCGTGGCGGTCCTCGGCTGGGGCCCCGCCGGGGCGGGGTGGGTGTGGGGCTGTTGGTTCTGTGCATAACGTCAAACTTCTGGCCCCTCTTTTGTACACATACGGCTCATGACGGGGGGCCTGGGGGGAGCGATAGCCTTGGTGGCGTGATCAGCGCGATATCTCGCGGGGGCGCTGTTGCCCCTGCCCTGCGCCCGGTGTGTGCGGACCATCTCCGCGACCGGGCGGCGATCGCTGGTCGGCGCGGGCGGGACAGGGGCGCGAAGTGCCCCGGGACGCCGTGCACACCCGGCGGGAAAAGCGTGACGCGGAGAGCAGCGTCACACGCCGGAGTGGTGTCGAGAATGGCTGATAACCCCCCGCTCATCTCACCTTGCGGCATAGCGTCGGAGCAGACCGGAGACCCCGGCCCGTGGCGTCGAGCCGCAGGGGAAGAGCCCGTACTTCCTTCTACGTCACGCAACGGCGCGCGACAGGAGTCAGAGGACAATGCAGACCAAGCTGGACGAAGCCAAGGCCGAGCTGCTCGACAGGGCGGCGCGGGTCGCTGAGAACAGCCCGGTCGGGGGGCATCTACCGACTGGGACGACGGGCGAGGGCACTCCGGGCACCCCGGACCACGCCGCTCTGCTCGCGTTCCTCCAGCGCTACTACCTGCACACCGCCCAGGAGGACCTGAGCGACCGCGACCCGGTCGACGTCTTCGGGGCGGCGCTCTCCCACTACCGGCTGGCCGAGAACCGGCCGCAGGGCACCGCGAACGTGCGGGTGCACACGCCCACCGTCGAGGAGAACGGCTGGACGTGCAGCCATTCCGTCGTCGAGGTGGTCACCGACGACATGCCGTTCCTGGTCGACTCCGTCACCAACGAACTGACCCGGCAGGGGCGGGGCATCCACCTCGTCATCCACCCGCAGGTCATGGTGCGGCGCGATGTGACCGGCAAGCTCATCGAGGTGCTGAGCGTCCCGCCGGCCCCGGGGACGCTTCCGCACGACGGGCACGTCGAGTCCTGGATCCACGTCGAGATCGACCGTGAGACGGACCGCGCCGACCTCAAGCAGATCACCGCCGATCTGCTGCGCGTCCTGTCCGACGTCCGGGAGGCCGTCGAGGACTGGGAGAAGATGCGGGAGACGGCGCTGCGCGTCGCCGACGAGCTTCCCGAGGAGCATGTTCCCGGCGATCTGGCGCGGCCCGAGGTCGACGAGGCCCGCGAGCTGCTGCGCTGGCTGGCCGCCGACCACTTCACCTTCCTCGGCTACCGGGAGTACCAGCTGCGGGGGGACGACTCGCTGGCCGCCGTTCCCGGGACCGGGCTCGGCATCCTGCGCTCCGACCCGCATCACGCCGACGGTGACGCCCACCCCGTCAGCCCGTCCTTCGAGCGGCTGCCGGCCGACGCCCGGGCCAAGGCGCGGGAGCACAAGCTGCTGGTGCTGACCAAGGCGAACAGCAGGGCCACCGTGCACCGGCCCTCCTACCTCGACTACGTCGGTGTGAAGAAGTTCGACGAGGCGGGCAACGTCGTCGGCGAGCGGCGCTTCCTCGGGCTGTTCTCCTCCGCCGCCTACACCGAGTCGGTCGTGCGGGTGCCGGTCGTGCGCCGCAAGGTCGCGGCCGTGCTGGAAGGCGCCGGCTTCTCGCCCAACAGCCACGACGGACGCGACCTGCTCCAGATCATGGAGACCTACCCGCGCGACGAGATCTTCCAGACGCCGGTGGACGAGCTGAGGTCCATCGTCACCAGCGTCCTGTACCTGCAGGAGCGGCGCCGGCTGCGGCTCTACCTCCGGCAGGACGAGTACGGGCGCTACTACTCCGCGCTCGTCTACCTGCCCCGCGACCGGTACACGACGGGCGTGCGGCTGCGGATCATCGACATCCTGAAGGAGGAACTGGGCGGGACGAGCGTCGACTTCACCGCCTGGAACACCGAGTCGATCCTGTCCCGGCTGCACTTCGTGGTCCGCGTGCCGCAGGGCACCGAGCTGCCGGAGCTGTCCGACGCCGACAAGGAGCGCATCGAGGCGCGCCTGGTCGAGGCGGCACGCTCCTGGGCCGACGCGTTCCAGGAGGCGCTCAACGCCGAACTCGGCGAGGAGAAGGCCGCGGAGCTGCTGCGGCGCTACAGCCACGCCTTCCCCGAGGGCTACAAGGCCGACCACACGCCGCGCGCCGCGGTCGCCGACCTCGTCCACCTGGAGCGGCTGACCGAGGAGCGGAACTTCTCGCTGAGCCTTTACGAGCCGGTGGGCGCCGCGCCCGGCGAGCGCCGTTTCAAGATCTACCGCAAGGGTGACGCGATCTCCCTGTCGGCGGTGCTGCCGGTGCTGAGCCGGCTCGGCGTCGAGGTGATCGACGAGCGGCCGTACGAACTGCGCTGCTCGGACCGCACGCACGCATGGATCTACGACTTCGGTCTGCGCATCCCCAAGGCGCTGGCGGGCCCCGGCGGCGACTTCCTCGGCGACGACGGGCGCGAGCGGTTCCAGGAGGCGTTCTCGGCCACCTGGACGGGCAAGGCGGAGAACGACGGGTTCAACGCGCTGGTGCTGGGCGCGGGGCTGAGCTGGCGGCAGGCGGTGGTGCTGCGCGCGTACGCCAAGTACCTGCGGCAGGCCGGGTCCACGTTCAGCCAGGACTACATGGAGGACACGCTCCGCACGAACGTGCACACCACGCGGCTGCTGGTGTCGCTGTTCGAGGCGCGGATGTCGCCCGACCGGCAGCGCGCCGGGCACGAGATCGTCGACGCCCTGCTCGAGGAGCTCGACGCGGCGCTCGACCAGGTGGCCTCGCTGGACGAGGACCGCATTCTGCGGTCCTTCCTCACCGTCATCAAGGCGACCCTGCGCACCAACTTCTTCCAGGAGCGCGCGGACGGCGGGCCGCACGACTACGTGTCGATGAAGTTCGACCCGCAGGCCATCCCGGACCTGCCGGCGCCGAGGCCCGCGTTCGAGATCTGGGTGTACTCGCCGCAGGTGGAGGGTGTGCACCTGCGGTTCGGGAAGGTCGCGCGCGGCGGTCTGCGCTGGTCCGACCGGCGTGAGGACTTCCGGACCGAGGTGCTCGGCCTGGTGAAGGCGCAGATGGTGAAGAACACCGTCATCGTGCCGGTCGGCGCCAAGGGCGGCTTCGTCGCCAAGCAGCTGCCCGACCCGGCCGTGGACCGTGACGCGTGGCTCGCCGAGGGCATCTCCAGCTACAGGACGTTCATCTCGGCGCTGCTCGACATCACCGACAACATGGTCGGCGGGGAGGTCGTGCCGCCGGCCGACGTCGTGCGGCACGACGAGGACGACACCTACCTGGTGGTCGCCGCCGACAAGGGCACGGCGACGTTCTCCGACATCGCCAACCAGGTCGCCGAGTCGTACGACTTCTGGCTCGGGGACGCCTTCGCCTCCGGCGGCTCGGCCGGCTACGACCACAAGGGCATGGGCATCACGGCCCGCGGCGCCTGGGAGTCCGTGAAGCGGCACTTCCGGGAGCTGGGCGTGGACACGCAGACCGAGGACTTCACGGTCGTCGGCATCGGCGACATGTCCGGTGACGTGTTCGGCAACGGCATGCTGCTCAGCGAGCACATCCGGCTGGTCGCCGCCTTCGACCACCGGCACATCTTCATCGACCCGAAGCCGGAGGCGGCGACCTCGTACGCCGAGCGGCGCCGGCTGTTCGAACTGCCCCGTTCCAGCTGGGCCGACTACAACGCCGAACTGCTCTCCGCGGGCGGCGGGATCTTCCCCCGTACCGCCAAGGCGATCCCGGTCAACTCGCATATCCGGGAGGCCCTCGGCATCGACGCGGGCGTCACCAAGCTGACCCCGGCCGACCTGATGAAGGCGATCCTGCGGGCGCCGGTGGACCTGCTGTGGAACGGCGGCATCGGCACGTATGTGAAGTCCGCCGCGGAGTCGAACGCCGACGTCGGCGACAAGGCCAACGACCCGATCCGGGTGGACGGCGCCGACCTGCGCGTCAAGGTCGTCGGCGAGGGCGGCAACCTGGGGCTGACCCAGCTCGGCCGGATCGAGTTCGCGCTGCACGGCGGCCGCATCAACACGGACGCCATCGACAACAGTGCCGGCGTGGACACCTCCGACCACGAGGTGAACATCAAGATCCTGCTCAACGGGCTGGTCGCCGAGGGCGACATGACCGTCAAGCAGCGCAACAAGCTGCTCGCGGAGATGACCGACGAGGTCGGCGCGCTCGTGCTGCGCAACAACTACGCGCAGAACACGGCGATCGCCAACGCCCTCGCCCAGTCGAAGGACATGCTCCATGCCCAGCAGCGCTTCATGCGTCACCTGGTGCGGGAGGGACATCTGGACCGGGCCCTGGAGTTCCTGCCCACCGACCGGCAGATCCGCGAGCGTCTCGGCGCCGGCCAGGGTCTGACCAGTCCCGAGACGGCCGTCCTGATGGCGTACACCAAGATCACGGTGTCGGACGAGCTGCTGCACACCTCGCTGCCGGACGATCCCTACCTGCGGACGCTGCTGCACGCGTACTTCCCGACGGCGTTGCGCGAGCGGTTCCCCGAGGGCGTCGACAGCCACCCGCTGCGCCGTGAGATCACCACGACCGTCCTGGTCAACGACACGGTCAACACGGGCGGCACGACGTATCTGCACCGGCTGCGCGAGGAGACCGGCGCTTCGCTGGAGGAGATCGTGCGGGCGCAGACCGTGGCCCGGGCGATCTTCAGCTCGGCGCCGGTGTGGGACGCGGTGGAGGAGCTGGACAACCGGGTCGAGGCCGACGTGCAGACCCGGATCCGGCTGCACTCGCGGCGGCTCGTCGAGCGCGGCACGCGCTGGCTGCTGAACAACCGGCCGCAGCCGCTGCAGCTCGCGGAGACGGTCGACTTCTTCGCCGAGCGCGTCGAGCAGGTGTGGTCGCAGCTGACGAAGCTGCTGCGGGGCGCGGACCTGGAGTGGTGGCAGCGCATCCACGACGAGCTGACCGCGTCCGGCGTGCCGGACGAGCTGGCGACGCGGGTGGCCGGGTTCTCCTCGGCGTTCCCGGCGCTGGACATCGTGTCGGTGGCCGACCGTATGGGCAAGGACCCGCTGGACGTCGCCGAGGTGTACTACGACCTCGCCGACCGCCTGCAGATCAGCCGGCTGATGGACCGGATCATCGAGTTGCCGCGCGCCGACCGCTGGCAGTCGATGGCCCGCGCCTCCATCCGCGAGGACCTGTTCGCGGCGCACGCGGCGCTGACCGCGGACGTCCTGGCGGTCGGCAACGGGACGTCGACGCCCGAGCAGCGGTTCACGGCGTGGGAGGAGAAGAACGCGGCGATCCTGGGGCGGGCGCGCACCACGCTGGAGGAGATCCAGAGTTCGGAGACGTTCGACCTGGCCAACCTGTCGGTGGCCATGCGGACGATGCGCACGCTGCTGCGGACGCACTCGTAGGCGGTGAGCGGCAGGTCGTAGGCATGCGCGAAGGGCGCCCCCGAACCGCCTTGGGTTCTAGGAGTCGTTGCAACACCCCAGTTCAGGGGATGCGATGGACTTCGAGATCCGTAAGATCCGGACGGCTCAAGGGCCTGTGAAGCTGGCT
>NZ_JBMNDR010000104.1:0-30519 GCF_052543235.1 Streptomyces sp. SAS_272
GACGCGGCCGCCTCCTGTCACAAGGAACCGGGTGTTACGGAGAGCCGGGTGTCACGGAGTGCCGGGTGTCACTGCACGATCGTGATCCGGTTCGTCGCCGGCGGCGCGATGGGGCCCGCCGCCGAGGAGTTGGCGAGCAGGTACTGCTCGAGGGCCGACAGGTCGTCGGCGCCGACGAGGTCGTTCGTGCCCTGGCCCAGCGTCGGGAAGCCGTCGCCGCCGCCCGCGAGGAAGCTGTTCGTCGCGACGCGGTAGGTCGCGGCCGGGTCGACCGCCACCCCCTTCACCTTCACGGAGTCCGCGACGACGCGGTCCGCGCCGGCCTTCGTCATGTCCAGCGTGTACGTCAGGTCGGCGGACGGCTGCAGGATCTTCGGCGCACTCGCGTTCGTGCCGCTCACCTGCTCCTTGAGCACCTGGATCAGCTGGGCCCCGGTGAAGCTCTGCAGGTTCACGGTGTTGGAGAACGGCTGGACGGTGAAGCCCTCGGCGTAGGTGACCACGCCGTCGCCCTCCGCGCCCTTGGCCGCGTAGGTGAGGCCGGCCCGAACGCCGCCCGGGTTCATCAGCGCGAGGTCCGTGTCCGCGTCGAGCTTCTTGCCGTACCAGAGCTGGGCGTCCGCGATCAGATCGCCCATCGGGGACTCGGTGCCCGTGTTCGGGACGTCCGCGGAGATGTAGCCGATCGCGCGGTTGCCGATCGGCGCCGCCAGCGTGTTCCACCTGCTGATCAGCTCGGTCATGTCGGGCGCCTTGGCGACGGTCCGGGTGACCACGTGGTTCGCCGACTTGACCGCCGTGCGGGCGATGTCGCCGGTGTAGCGGTCGTACGTCAGCGTGGTGTCCGTGTACAGACGGCCGAACGAGGCGGCCGAGGTGACCGTGCGCGGCTTGCCCGACGGGTCGGGGATCGTGCAGGCGTAGGCCGCGTGCGTGTGGCCCGTCACCAGAGCGTCCACCGCCGGCGTGACGTTCTTCGCGATGTCGACGATCGGGCCGGAGATGCCGGCGCCCGCGCCCGGCGAGTCACAGTTGTAGTTGTAGGCGCCCGAGGCCGGCAGACCGCCCTCGTGGATCAGCGCCACGATCGACTTCACGCCCTGCTTCTGCAGCACCTTGGCGTACTTGTTGATCGTCTCGACCTCGTCCTTGAACTTGAGGCCCTTCACGCCTTCGGCGGACACCACGCCCGGAGTGTCCTCCAGCGTCACGCCGATGAAGCCGATCTTGACGTCCTTCTTCTTCCACACCCAGTACGGCTTGAGGATCGGCTTGCCGGACTTCTCGTTCAGGACGTTCGCCGCGAGGTACGGGAAGTCGGCGCCCCGGAACTTCTTGCCGTTGTAGCAGCCGTCCGTCGGGTGGCAGCCGCCGTTCTGCAGCCGGCCCAGCTCCCTGGCGCCCTCGTCGAACTCGTGGTTGCCGACGGACGTGACGTCCAGGTCGAGCTTGTTCAGCGCCTCGATGGTGGGCTCGTCGTGGAAGAGGCCCGAGATCAGCGGGGAGGCGCCGACCATGTCGCCGCCGGCCGCGGTGACCGAGTACGCGTTGCCCTTGCGGGCCTCGCGCAGATGCGTGGCCAGGTACTCCACGCCGCCCGCGTCGATCGTCTTCGTCGTGCCGTCCGCCTGCAGCTCGGTGACGCGGCCGGAGGAACCGGACGGCGGCTCGAGGTTGCCGTGCAGGTCGTTGAAGGACAGCAGCTGCACGTCCTGGTAGCGGCTGGGCCGCGGCTTGGAGTGCGTCTCGTGAGCGTCGGCCGGAAGCGCGGCGGCGAGGGCCCCGGCGGTGGCGAGAACAGCGGAGGCCGCGACGAGACGGTACGTACGGCGGCGGCCGCGTCTGTCGCTCGGCTGCGGCTGGGAAGTGGCTGGCATGCGCCCCCCTGTGGATCGGCTGGAATTCAGTGGCTCCCGTCCGGCGCAGCCTAAGGTCAACGCGCGTAGCGCGACAGGGGGTTCGTGGTTACAACCTGGTTTCCCCTTGCCCTGTCCTTTGCCCCCGTTTTGCGGCAACCGCCCTTTACCCTCGACGCATGACCAGCGACGACACCGCACGGCTCCCCGGCTCCCGATCCATCGAGACCCACTCCGCGCTCTCCCCCGGACAGACCGAGGCCGTCCTCGCCCTGCTCGCCGAGGCCGCCCGGGCGGACGGCCAGCAGGCGGTGTCCGAACAGGGACGGCTGCAACTGCGCGGAGGGTCCCGCGAGGGCGTCTCCCACCTCGTCCTGACCGTCGGGGACGAACTCGTCGGCTACGCCCAGCTCGAGGACACCGACCCCGTCGAGGCCCCCGCCGCCGAACTGGTCGTGCACCCCTCGCACCGCGGCCACGGCCACGGGCGCGCGCTCGGCTCCGCCCTGCTCGCCGCCTCCGGCAAGCGGCTTCGGGTGTGGGCCCACGGCGGCCACTCCGCGGCCCGCCACCTCGCCCAGGTCCTCGGCCTCACGCTGTTCCGCGAACTGCGTCAGATGCGGCGGTCGTTGACCGACCTGGAGCTGCCCGACCCGGTGCTGCCCGCGGGCGTGACGGTCCGTGCCTTCGTGCCCGGACGGGACGACTCCGCCTGGCTCGCCGTCAACGCCGCCTCCTTCGCCCACCATCCCGAGCAGGGCTCCCTCACCCAGCGCGACCTCGACGACCGCCGGTCCGAGCCCTGGTTCGACCCGGCCGGCTTCTTCCTCGCCTTCCGCGGCGACACGCTCGTGGGATTCCACTGGACGAAGGTCCACGCCCAGGAGCAGCTCGGCGAGGTGTACGTCCTCGGCGTCGCCCCCGGCGCGCAGGGCGGCGGGCTCGGCAAGGCCCTGACCACGATCGGCCTGCGGCACCTCGCGGCACAGGGTCTGCCGACCGCGATGCTGTACGTCGACGCCGACAACAAGGCGGCGGTGTCGGTCTACGAGCGTCTGGGCTTCCTCACCCATGAGACGGACCTCATGTACCGCAGCGAGACGTGACCCTCCGGGGACGGCCGAAACCTGAGCCCCACGCCCACCCACCAAGCAACCGAAGCACGACCGGGCCCCGGCGCGGACAGATTCCCGGGACGGACGGTTCCGCGCGGCCGGGCGGGTTCCGCGGGCGGGCGGGTCCGGGGCGCGTCATTGGGCCGGACGGATCCGGGGGCAGGCGGGTCCGGGGCGCGTCAGTGGGCCGGACGGATCCGGGGGCGGGCGGGTCCGGGGGGCGTCAGTGGGCCGGACGGGCCCGGGGGCGGGTGCGTCCGCGGGGCCGGGCGGGTTCCCGGCGCGGTTCCCGGGCCGGGCGCGTCCGCGGGCCCGGACGGGTCCGCGGGGCCGGGCACGCCCCGGCGCGTCCGCGGGCGCCGGCCGGACGGGTCCGGGCCGGGAGGGGGCCGGGGCCGGACGGGGCCAGGGCCGGACGGGGCCGGACGGGTTCGAGCGCCGGGCGGGTTCCCGGCGCGGTTCCCGGGCCAGGTGCGTCCGCGGGGCCGGGCGGGTTCCCGGCGCGAGTCTCGGGCCGGGCGCGTCCGCGGGCCCGGACGGGTCCGCGGGGCCGGACGGGTCCGCGGGGCCGGACGGGTCCGCGGGGCCGGGCACGCCCCGGCGCGTCCGCGGGCGCGGGCCAGACGGGTCCGGGCAAGCCCCCGGCGCGGGCCCGTCCGCGGGGCCGGGCCGGTTCCCGGGCCGGGCGGGTTCCCGGCGCGGGTCTCGGGCCGGGCAGGCCCCGGGCGATCGTCGCCCGGGGGCCCCGCCCGGGGGCCCCGCCCGGGCTCGTCGGGCTCAGCCGCTGGTCGGCGCGGGCCGTCTGCCGGGTCTTCGTGACCGGCCTCGGACCGGTTCCCGCGTCGCTGTCACGCACACCGTCAGCGTCAGCGCCAGCACGGCCGCCCATCGGAGCTGCGTCGCCTGCCACCAGGGGTCGGCCGGTGTGCCCAGCAGACCCCAGCGGTCGGGGACCAGGAGCAACACCCCCGCCGCCACTCCCAGCCGGACGGCCGCTCCCTTGCCCACCTCTGCCGCCTCCGTGAAGCGGACTGCGAGGGTGGCCAGAGCGAGCGCCGCGCAGGCCGTCGCCGTGGCTTCGACGGTGGCCGGTGTCAGGTCCGGGCGGCTCGGGGCCGGCACGAGAAGCAGGGCCGTCGTCCACCACAGGGCCGCGACGGGGGCGGCGAGAGCCAGGCGCAGAGCGGCCCGGAAGGCCCGGCCCACCGGCGTCGCCGCGGTCGTGCGGCGGGCCGGGTCGTCCAGCAGGAAGGCGAGGCCGAGGGCACCGGTGAGCGCCGTGAGGCGCAGCACCAGCCGGCCCAGTTCGGGATCCGGCGCCCGGTCGGGCAGGCGAACGGTGCTCGCCAGCAGCAGGCCCAGTCCGCCGGCCGCGATCAGCGCCCGCCAGGGAAGGCTGCGCCACACCGGCCGGGCCAGGGCGCGAAGGGTCATTCCTCGCACGACTGCGCCTCCGTCTCCTTCGGCGCCGCGACGCCCAGCAGCTTCGCCGCCGCGGCCGGGGACGTCGCCGTGGACGTCAGTTCCGCCCAGTGGGCCTTGACCCGGGCGGTCACCTCGGCGCGCGGACGGGCCAGGAGTTCACGGACCACCGTCGTCTGCGCCGCCGTCATGCTCAGCCCGTTCGTCGGCGCGAGGACAGATCCCGAGCCCTCGGTGCTGTCGCTCAGCCGCACGTGCCGGAAGGTGTCCGACGGCGTCGGGTCGGCGCCCAGCACCAGCCACATGATCGTGACCGGACGGGCGTCGCGGCACATCTCCTCCGTCGTCGCCGCCTCGGTGCCGGCCACCAGGACGGTGGCGACGCCCACGGCGAACTCCGGGACGCGGTTGCCGCCCCAGCGGGTGCCGACCGTCACCAGGCCGGGAACGGTGGAGGGCGTGAGGGCGGCGTCGGCCTCCACTCCGCTCCGGGCGTCGATGCGCTGGCGGACCGTCAGGGAGGCGTTCGCCGCGTCTCCTCCCGCCAGCGAACGGACCCGCCGGACGACCCCGGCCCACTCGGACCGCGTCCCGCTCCACTCGGGGAACGCGCAGTACCGCGAGCCGTCGTGGGTCTCGCACGACTGGACCTTCTGCGGGGAGTCGGACGCCGTCGTACGCGCCGCCGCCAGACCCGCCGTGTCCTGCGAGGACTGGCCGATCGCGCCGACCGCGACAGCGGCCAGCGCGAGGGCCGTCGCCGCCTTGACGGCTCGGGCGCGGCCGCCGGCCAGCAGCAGCGCCGCGCAGGCCAGCGCGACGCACAGCGCCGTCACATAGAGCGCGTGCCAGCCGGCGGGGCGGCCGAGCAGGTCGGAAGGCACCGGGTCGCCGCCCGCATCGGCGCCGAAGACGACCGGCGAGAGCCAGCCGGCCCAGCTGCCCGCGTCGCCGACCGCCGAGGCCAGGACCGTGACGACATAGAAGGCGATGACGAAGAGCAGCGGGACGAACGGAAAGGGCAGCAGACAGGCCAGCAGCACTCCGACGACGCCGGCGAACAGCACGGTCAGCGGGCCGACGGCCAGCTCGCCGAACGAACCGTGCCCGATGGCGCCGGGCTTCAGCGCCTCCCATCCGAACTCGACCGCGACGGCGGCCGCGGTGAGCGCCGCGTACGGCACCACGGACAGCAGATGCGCGAGGACGCGCCGCCACGGCTCCATGGCCAGGACGCCGAACTGCTGCACGGTGCCGTGCTTGCGCGAGCGCAGCACGGCCGCGTTGACGCAGACGAGCACGGCGACGGCGAACAGCAGCGGGGTCGTCTGGGTGCGCCGGTCGACCGTGTTGAGGACCGGGTAGGCGTCCATGCCGTCCTTGCTCATCAGCCGCAGGACGATGAGGCCGACGTACAGGACGAAGAACACCAGCACCGGGGCCTGATACAGCAGTTCGCGGGCCTCGAAGCGGGCGAGGTCGAGAACGGCCCGGGTGCGTCGGACCTCGCGCGGCGGTTCGGCGAGCGTGCGGGCGGGGTCCTCGATCGTCGCGGTCGTGGCGCTCATGCCGTCGCCTCCGCGCTCTCGCCGTCGAGCACGAGCAGGTAGCCGTCCTCGAGGGTGGGTTCGACGAGGTCGGCGCCCTTGGGCGGTTCGCCGACGTTGCGGAAGGTGCCGGCGCCGGTGCGCCAGCCGGCCAGGGCGTCCGGGTCGCGGCGGGTGCCGCTCCAGACCCGGCCGGCGGCACGGGCGGTCAGCTCGGCCGGGGTGCCCTCGAAGCGGACGCGGCCGCCTGCCAGGACGATCACCCGGTGGCAGAGCATCGCCACGTCCTCGGTCTGGTGGGTGGACAGCAGGACGGTGCGGCCCTCGCCGGCCTGCGCGATCAGCTCGCGAAAGCGCATGCGCTGTTCGGGGTCGAGGCCCACGGTCGGTTCGTCCAGCACGAGGAAGCCGGGCTCGCCGACGAGCGCGGCGGCCAGGGCGACGCGCTGCCGCATGCCTCCGGAGAGCCGCTTGAGGCGCTTGCCGCGCACGTCGGAGAGATCGACGGCGTCCAGCACGCGCCGCACCTCGCGGAGCCGGGCGCCGCGGTCGGTCAGCTCCTTCAGGATCGCCACGTAGTCGACGAAGTCGAAGGCCGTGAAGTCCGGGTGGAAGCCGGGGGTCTGGGGCAGATAGCCGAGCGTGCGGCGCAGGGCGAGACGGCCGGACGCGGTCGCGGGATCGTGGCCGAGAGCCGTGAACCGGCCGCCGTCCGGCGGCACGGCTGTGGCCAGCACCCGCAGCAGCGTCGTCTTCCCGGCCCCGTTCGGCCCGAGCAGCCCGGTGACGCCACGGCCCAGCCGCAGCGAGACGCCGTCCAGGGCACGGGTCCCCCCGAAGCGCAGGGACAGGTCGACGGCCGTCACTGTGGCGGGGCCGGAGCCGGAGCCCGGCGTGGGGCCGGCGGCGGGGCCCGGGGTGGGCGTGGTGGTCATGCGAGGGCTCCTGGAGAGATCGGGTGGGCGGTCGGGGGCGGGCTCGACGGGGCGGGGGGCCGGGTCATCCGACGCCGTCGGCCGGGAAGCCGCCCAGGGGGCGGGTGTCGAAGCGGTCGCGGGTCCGGTGCAGCAGCAGGCCGGCGAGGACCGCCACCGTGGCCGCGGCGCCCTGGCCTGCCGCCGTGAACGGGGCGAGCGTGTCGTGCGGGTTCGTCTGGGCCCTGGCCACCGCCAGCACCGTGACCCAGGCGATGCCGACCAGGGAGGGCCCCACGACCGGTCCCAGCCGGGCGGTCAGCGCGAGGCCGGTCCCGGTGAGGGCGAGCGCGGGCAGCAGCCACGCCAGGGCCAGCAGCCCGTATCCCGGCAGGGCCAGCGTGGCCAGGCCGTTGAACGCCAGACCCGCCGTGAGCACCGCGACCGTACGGATCATGAGCAGCCGGAAGCCGTGCGTCGGGGCGACGACGGCCATCTCGTAGGTCGGGTCGAGGGACGGGCCGTACGACAGCGCGACCCCGGCGAGCGGGAGGAGCGGGGCCAGCGCCAGGAACAGTGCGGGCTGGTCCGCGAGGCGCACCGCCAGCACCGTCATGACCAGCAGGAACAGCACCGACAGCAGCCAGGACCGGCGGAGCACGGGGGTCGCCGCGAGCAGCCTCGCGGTGTGGTCGGCCACTCCGAGCCGCACCAGCATCCGCTCGAGCAGGCTGGGCCGCGGCGCGTCCAGCTCGGCGTCCAGCCGCTCCCATCCGGCGTCCAGCGCGACCGGGTCGGCGGCCTCCGCGAGCCGGGCCCGGCACTGCGCGCATCCGGTCAGATGGGTGTCGGCCGACCACAGCAGCGGCGGCGACAGCTCACCCTGCGCGTAGGCGCGCAGATCCTCTTCTGCCACGTGCCACGTCATGCCCGTGCCTCCCTCGGCCGTTCGTCGCCCACGCGGGCGCGCGGGTCTCTTCCGCGGACGTACCGCTTCATGCCAGCGCCTCCCGCAGGTGCTTGCGGGCACGCAGGGCCCGCGTCTTGACGGTCCCGGGCGGGATGCCGAGCAGAACAGCCGCCTCCCGGGTGGTGAGCCCGTCGATGACGGTCGCCTGCAGGACGGCCCGCAGCTCCGGCGAGAGGCGGGTGAGGGCCCCGGCGAGGTCCCCGTGCTCCACCCCCGCGAGCACGCGTTCCTCCGCCGAGGCCTCGTCCCGGTGGCGCAGCCGGGACAGCGCCTGGCGCAGCCTGCCGCGCGCCCCGTCGCCGCGCACGGCGTCGACCAGTCGGCGTGCGGCGATGCGCCACAGCCAGCCGGCGGCGTCGTCGGAGAAGCCCTCCTCGCGATGGCGGGCGGTGCCGCGCCACACCGCGAGGAACGTCTCCTGGACGACGTCGTCGACTATCCCGGCGTCGGCGCAGCGGCCACGCATGCGCGCGGTCAGCCAGGGCGCGTACCGCCGGTACAGCTCCTCGAAGGCAGGACGGTCCCGGTCCGCCGCGATGGCCCGCAGCAGCTCCCCGTCGCTTCTCGTCTCGCTCACATCACCTCATCGGATCGGCCCCGCCGATCGGTTCACGATCCGTCGCACGATTTTCCGCGCACCCCGCCCCGACCCGTTCACATGTTCACCATTCACCCATTCGAACCCTTGCGACCCTCGCGGGCCGCCCCCCGATATCCCGCACGCCATGTCGCCGTAACCGTCGGTTAAGACGACCTTGCGACGCTCGGTCGATGAAGCCCGCCGTGCCCGAGCCTTCGCCGCCTCCCGAGGGAAATCAGCCCCACGCAGGCTCCCTCGCGATCCCGCCCGCACGTTCCGACGCGCCTGTCCCGCTGTTCGCGCGGAAGAATGGGTCCATGAGCCAGTCAGACACCCAGGCCGAGGTCCAGCACGCGCAGCCCTCCGTGGGCTCCATAGCCGCGCACCGCCCGCACACCGTGGCTGCCGTCGTCTCCGATCTGGAGCCCGACATCGACGCCGACCTCGACACGTACGAGGAGGCGCCGTACGACGGCCCCGAGCTTCCGCAGGGTCGTTTCCTCGACCGGGAGCGCAGCTGGCTCGCGTTCAACGAGCGGGTCCTGGAACTCGCCGAGGACCCCGACACGCCCCTGCTCGAGCGGGCGAACTTCCTGGCCATCTTCGCCAGCAACCTGGACGAGTTCTTCATGGTCCGGGTGGCCGGACTGAAGCGCCGCATCGCCACCGGCGTCGCCACCCGCTCCGCCTCCGGTCTCCAGCCGCGCGAGGTGCTGGAGATGATCTGGGCCCGCTCGCGCGAGCTCATGGCCCGGCACGCCGCGACCTACCACGAGGACATCGCCCCCGCGCTCGCGGAGGAGGGCATCCACCTGGTCCGGTGGAACGAGCTGACGGAGAAGGAGCAGGCCCGCCTCTTCACCCTCTTCCGGCACCAGATCTTCCCGGTCCTCACCCCCCTCGCCGTCGACCCCGCGCACCCCTTCCCGTACATCTCGGGTCTCTCGCTCAACCTCGCGGTCGTCGTGCGCAACCCGGTCAGCGGCCACAAGCACTTCGCGCGCGTCAAGGTGCCGCCGCTGCTGTCCCGTTTCCTGGAGAGCTCCCCCGGCCGGTACGTCCCCATCGAGGACGTCATCGGCGCCCACCTGGAGGAGCTGTTCCCGGGCATGGAGGTGCTGGAGCACCACGCCTTCCGCCTCACCCGCAACGAGGACCTCGAGGTCGAGGAGGACGACGCCGAGAACCTTCTCCAGGCCCTGGAGAAGGAGCTCATGCGACGCCGCTTCGGGCCGCCGGTGCGCCTGGAGGTCGAGGAGTCCATCGATCGCGAGGTGCTCGACCTGCTGGTGCGCGAGCTGAAGATCAGCGAGGCCGAGGTCTACCCGCTGCCGGGCCCGCTCGACCTCACCGGCCTCTTCCGCATCAGCGGCCTCGACCGGTCCGAGCTGAAGTACAAGAAGTTCATCGCCGGCACCCACCGCGACCTCGCGGAGGTCGAGTCGGCGTCGCCGCCGGACATCTTCGCCGCCCTGCGCAGCCGGGACGTCCTGCTGCACCACCCGTACGACTCCTTCTCGACGTCCGTGCAGGCGTTCCTGGAGCAGGCGGCGCTGGACCCGGACGTCCTCGCCATCAAGCAGACCCTGTACCGCACCTCGGGCGACTCCCCGATAGTCGACGCGCTCATCGAGGCCGCCGAGTCCGGCAAGCAGGTCCTCGTCCTGGTCGAGATCAAGGCCCGCTTCGACGAGCACGCCAACATCAAGTGGGCGCGCAAGCTGGAAGAGGCCGGCTGCCACGTCGTCTACGGCCTCGTCGGTCTGAAGACCCACTGCAAGCTGTCGCTGGTGGTCCGCCAGGAAGGCGACACGCTGCGGCGCTACTGCCACGTGGGCACCGGCAACTACCACCCGAAGACGGCCCGGCTCTACGAGGACCTCGGTCTGCTCACCGCCGACCCGCAGGTCGGCGCGGACCTCTCCGACCTCTTCAACCGGCTCTCCGGCTACTCCCGCCGCGAGACCTACCGTCGCCTGCTCGTCGCCCCCAAGTCGTTGCGCGACGGACTGATCTCCCGGGTCGACAAGGAGATCCAGCACCACCGCGCCGGACGGCCCGCACACGTCCGCATCAAGGTCAACTCCATCGTGGACGAAGCGCTCATCGACTCCCTCTACCGGGCGTCGCAGGCGGGCGTGCCGGTCGACGTCTGGGTGCGCGGCATCTGCGCGGTGCGCCCGGGCGTGCCGGGCCTGTCGGAGAACATCCGGGTCCGCTCCATCCTCGGCCGCTTCCTCGAGCACTCCCGCGTCTTCGGCTTCGGCAACGGCGGGGAGTCGGAGGTGTGGATCGGCAGCGCCGACATGATGCACCGCAACCTCGACCGCCGGATCGAGGCCCTGGTCAGGGTCACCGACCCGGCGCACCGGGCGACGCTGAACCGGTTCCTGGAGACGGGCATGTCCGACGCCACGGCCTCCTGGCACCTCGGCCCCGACGGCGAGTGGACCCGGCACGCGACCGACGCGGAAGGCGGCCCCCTGCGCAACGTCCAGGAGATGCTCATAGACGCCCGGAGGCGCCGGCGTGGCACAGCGACACCATGACCTGACGGCCTCGGCCTCCGCGGCCGGGCCCGCCACCACGGGGGACGCCCTCGAGGGCTACCTGCGGGCCCAGGCCACGGAGTTCCTCCGTGCGCTGCGCCAGCACCGGGAGGCGGGGAACGCGGCGTCGCACGGCACGTCGCACTCCCCGGTGAGCGGCGCGGAGGAACGGGACGACGCGGCGCGCGCCCTGCGCCGCTCGGCCCGCCGCATCAGCGGCAGTCTGCACACCTTCCGCCCCCTGCTCGACGCCGAGTGGTCGCAGGCGCTCAGGTCCGAACTGTCCTGGCTCTCCGCCACGTTGGCCCTGGAGCACGCCTACGGCGCCCGGCTGGAACGCCTGCTGCTCGCCCTGAACCGCCTGTCCGGCGCGGCCCCGCAGCCGCCGGCGGCACTGGTGCCGCCGCCCTCGGCCGCCCCGGGCGCACCGGGCATCCCCGCCGCACCGTCGGCACCCGGTGCTCCCGTCCTGCCCGACCCCCCTCCTCACCCGATCGGCGCGTCGGACACGCGCACCGCGTCCGACGCACGCACCGCGCGGGGCGCGGGCGGCCCGCTGGGCGGCACCCTCACCGCCGCCCAGACCGGCACCGGCGCCCGCACCACGACCGCCTCACGCGCCGACTCCGCCTCACGCGCCGACTCCGCCTCCCGCGGCGACACGGCCCCGCGCGCCGCCGGCGCCCGTCCCGCCGCCGCGCGCCCCGCGACCCCGTCGGCCGCACCGGCCGCCGCCGCGCCCGCCGACCGCGGCAGCCTCACCGTCGGTGCGGCGAAGGCCGGCGCCCTTCTGGACCGTCAGCTCACCCTCGCCCGCACCCGGGCCCACTCGACCGCTCTCCAGGCCCTCGGCTCCTCCCGCTTCCACGCCGTCGCGGACAGGGCCGCCGTCCTCGCCAGCGAGGTCCCCCTCACGCCGGCCGCCTCCGCCACCGATCTGCGCCCCTTCGCCGCCGCTGCCGAGGAACGCCTCGCCGACGCCGTCGCCGCGCTGCCGCTGGTCACCGCGGGCAGCCCGTACAACGCGGAGGCCCTGATCCACGGGCTCTCCGCGGATGCGGCCCCGCACCCGCAGGACGCGCCCTGGCACCACGTCCGTCTCCTGCTGCGTCTGCACCGGTACGCGTGCGAGGTCCTGAGCGGACCCGACGATGGGCCGGACGACGTCCGCCTGCCGACGGCCGGCGCCGCCCTCGACCGGCACCGCGACGCCTCGGAGGCGGCGGCCGCCGCGGCGCAGGCGGCCCGGACACCCCGGATCGCGCCCGCCACGGCGTACGCGCTCGGCGTGCTGCACGCGGACCAGCGGCACGAGGTGGAGGCGGCACGGTACGCGTTCCAGCGCTCCTGGCAGAGGCATCCCGTCACGACCACCTGACCGACCAGACCGCACGCCCCTACCTGACAGGCGGTGACCACCGGTGAGCACGGCGAAGAACCCGGACGACGCCTCCGACTCCCCCGACACCACCCCCGTCCGGGCGGCGGGCTGCGTGCTGTGGCGTCGCGCCCCGGCGGGCGGCGGACTGGAGGTGTGTCTCGTCCACCGCCCCAAGTACGACGACTGGTCGCACCCCAAGGGCAAGCTGAAGCGCGACGAGGACCCGCTCACGGGGGCCCTGCGCGAGGTCGAGGAGGAGACCGGCCACCTGGCCGCCCCCGGCGTGCCGCTGCCGACCGTGGACTACGAGGCGAACGGCCGCCCCAAACAGGTCCGCTACTGGGCGGCGGAGGCCGTCTCCGGGGCCTTCGTCCCGAACGACGAGGTCGACCGCCTCCTCTGGCTGCCGCCGCCCGCCGCCCGCGACCGGCTCACCCAGCCGAGGGACGCCGTCCTCGTGGACGCGTTGCTGCAGGTCCTGCACCTGGCATAAGGGTGTGGAGGCCGGAGACCGGACCGGGACCCGGACAGACGCCCGGCCCTCCCGCGAACCCGGGGCCCGACCGGCCCCGGCCTCGGACCCGACTCACCGGACCCCGACCAACGGCTGATTCACGAGGTTTCGGCAGCCCCCGCCCCGCTCCGCGCCGGTACCGCTCCGTGTCCTCGGCGTGAGCTTTCCGTGACCTCACCGCACCGTCCCCAGGGGTTCACCCCCCGTTCACTCCCGTCCGTGAGCGCCTTCACCTGATCTGCCTAATTTCAGCCTTACCCGGTGCGGCACGCGACCAAGGGGACGCGTCCACACCAAACAGACTTCGCACCCACCGCACGCCGCCGGAATTCAGGACGGCGGCTCCTGGAAGGACCTTCCTCAAGTGAAGCTTCAGCGCATGAACCGGCGGGCTCTCTCCCTCGGTGCTCTCGCCGTCTCCGGCGCACTGGCCCTCACGGCGTGCGGCTCGGACGACACCGGCACCAAGAGCGGCAGCAGCTCCTCCGCCACCGCGGCCGCGGGGTCCATCAAGTGCGACGACGCCAAGGGCCAGCTGCTCGCCGACGGCTCCTCCGCGCAGAAGAACGCGATCGACGCCTGGGTGAAGAACTTCACGCAGGCCTGCTCCGGCGTCCAGGTCAACTACAAGGGCTCCGGCTCCGGCGCGGGCGTCACCGCCTTCACGCAGGGCCAGGTCGCCTTCGCCGGCTCGGACTCCGCGCTGAAGCCCGAGGACGTCGCCGCCTCCAAGTCGGTCTGCACCGGCGGCCAGGGCATCGACCTGCCGATGGTGGCCGGCCCGATCGCCATCGCCTACAACGTCTCCGGCGTGGACAGCCTCGTCCTCGACGCCTCGACGATCGCCAAGATCTTCGACGGCAAGATCACCAACTGGAACGACGCCGCGATCGCCAAGCTGAACCCCGGCGCGAAGCTGCCCGACCTGAAGATCCAGCCGTACCACCGCTCGGACGAGTCCGGCACCACCGACAACTTCACCAAGTACCTGATCGCCACCGCCAAGACCGACTGGCCCTACAGCGGCGGCAAGGCCTGGCAGGCCAAGGGCGGCCAGGCGGCGGCCGGCTCCTCCGGCGTCGCCCAGGGCGTCAAGCAGACCAACGGCGCCATCGGCTACATGGAGCTGTCGTACGCCAAGGACGGTCTCGGCACCGTCGCCGTCAACACGGGCGCCGCGGCCCCGGTCAAGGCCTCCTCGGACGGCGCCACCAAGGCCGTCGCCGCCGCGCAGGTCGTCGGCACCGGCAGCGACCTGTCGCTGAAGCTGGACTACAACACCAAGGCCGACGGGGCCTACCCGCTCACCCTGGTCACGTACGAGATCGCCTGCGACAAGGGCAACAAGGCAGCCACGCTGCCGGCCACCAAGGCGTTCCTGCGCTACATCGCCAGCGAGGACGGCCAGGGCGTCCTCTCGGGCATCGACTACGCGCCGATCCCCGACGCCATCATCGCCAAGGTCCGCACCACCATCGAGGGCCTGAGCTGATCTGAGCGGTGCGGTCCGGCGCCGGGGGCGACCCGGTCCGGACCGCACCCGTCCGGTGCACCGCCGCCAGGGGCCGCCGCCCGCGATCCGGCCCCACCCGAGCCGCCCACACCCACAGGCGGCTCCGCAGACCGGAGACCCCCATGGACATAGAGACGCACAAGTCAGACACCGACGACACGCCACGCCCGACGACCCCGCAGGACTCGTCAGCCCTCTCCGCGACCTCCGTGGTCCCGCCCCCCGTGACGGCCGAGGAGAAGCGCGCGGCACGCGGCGCCACCCGGCCCGGCGACCGGATCTTCCTCGCCCTCTCACGTGGCTCGGGCATCTTCCTGCTGGTGATCATGGCCGCGATCGCGGTCTTCCTCGCCTACCGCGCGAGCCTCGCCATCAGCAAGGACGACGCTGACTTCCTGACGGCCTTCGAGTGGAACACCAGCCTCGTCCCGCCGAAGTTCGGCATCGCGGTCCTCGCCTTCGGCACGGTGGTCTCGTCGGTCATCGCGATGGTCATCGCGGTCCCGATCGCCGTCGCGATCGCCCTCTTCATCACCCACTACGCCCCGCGCCGCATGAGCGGCCCCGTCGCGTACGTGATCGACCTGCTGGCCGCCGTCCCGTCCATCGTGTACGGCCTCTGGGGCGCCCTGGTCCTCGTGCCGCACATGGACGGCCTGTTCGGCTGGCTGGACGACTACCTGGGCTGGACCGGTGTCTTCTCCTGGGACCAGGGCGCCCCGCGCTCGATGCTCACGGTGGGCATCCTGCTGGCCGTGATGATCCTTCCGGTCATCACCAACGTCAGCCGCGAGGTGTTCCGCCAGGTCCCGCAGATGCACGAGGAGGCGGCCCTGGCGCTGGGCGCAACCCGCTGGGAGGTCATCCGCATGGCGGTGATCCCCTTCGGCCGCTCCGGCGTCATCTCGGCCTCGATGCTCGGCCTCGGCCGCGCGCTCGGCGAGACGATGGCCGTGGCCACGGTCCTCTCGCCCGACTTCGACATCCACGCCAGCCTGCTGAACCCCGGCGGCGGCACCTTCGCCCAGAACATCGCCAGCAAGTTCAACGAGGCGACGGAGTTCGGCCGTGACGCGCTCATCGCCTCCGGCCTGGTCCTGTTCGTCATCACCCTGCTGGTCAACGGCGCGGCACGCATGATCATCGCCCGCCGCAAGGAGTACTCGGGGGCCAACGCATGAGCCACGCAAGCGCAGTAGCCGACAAGACCCCCAGCACGCTCCGCGGCGCGAGCCTGCCGACGTGGTCCCCGTGGGCCATCGCGGCCGGCTCCCTCGCCCTCGCGGTCGTCATCGGTCTCGCCGGCGGCCTCGACAGCAAGGTCCAGTGGGGCCTGATCGCCGGCATCCTGTTCGTCCTCGGCACCTACGGCATCGCCGCGAAGGTGGAGGGCCGACGCCAGGCCAAGGACCGGATCGCGACGAGCCTGGTCTGGGTGGCGTTCCTGCTGGCCGTGGTCCCGCTGGTCTCGCTCCTGTGGACGACGATCATGCGGGGCGTGAAGGTCCTGGACGTCTACTTCCTCACCCACTCCATGGGCGTGGTGGCGGACAGCGAGCCGGGCGGCGGCATCTACCACGCGATCCTCGGCAGCCTGGAGCAGGTGGGACTCGCCACCGCGATCGGCGCGCCCGTCGGCATCCTGACGGCGATCTACCTGGTCGAGTACGGCCGGGGCGGCCTCGCGAAGGCGGTCACGTTCTTCGTCGACGTCATGACCGGCATCCCCTCCATCGTGGCCGGCCTGTTCATCCTCAGCCTGATGCTGATGCTCGACCTGCAGCCGTTCGGCTTCGCGGGCTCCCTCGCCCTGGCGATCCTGATGATGCCGGTGGTCGTGCGCTCGACGGAGGAGATGCTGAAGCTCGTCCCGAACGAGCTGCGCGAGGCCTCGCTCGCCCTGGGCGTCCCGAAGTGGCGCACGATCCTGAAGGTGGTCGTCCCGACGTCCGTCGGAGGCATCATCACGGGCGTGATGCTGGCGGTCGCCCGTATCGCGGGCGAGACGGCTCCGGTCCTGCTCCTGGTCTTCGGCAACCCGTTCATCAACGCCAACCCCTTCGAGGGCGCACAGGCGTCGCTGCCGCTGTACATCTACCAGCAGTACGCGCAGAGCGCCGGTTCGACGGCGGCCTACGACCGCGCCTGGGCGGCGTCGCTCACGCTGATCGCCTTCGTGATGATCCTGAACCTGGTGGCCCGCGGGATCGCCCGCTGGAAGGCCCCGAAGACCGGTCGCTGAAGCGGCCATGCAGCGACTGATCCATATGACCGGGAAGTGAAGTGGAAGACATGGCCAAGCGAATCGACGTCAGCGGACTGACCGCGTACTACGGATCCCACAAGGCGATCGACGACATCTCGATGACCGTGGAGCCGCGTTCGGTGACGGCCTTCATCGGCCCCTCCGGCTGCGGCAAGTCCACGTTCCTGCGCACGCTGAACCGTATGCACGAGGTGACGTCGGGCGGCCGGGTCGAGGGGAAGGTGCTGCTGGACGACGAGGACCTGTACGGCGCGGGCGTGGACCCGGTGTCGGTCCGCCGCGAGGTCGGCATGGTCTTCCAGCGCCCGAACCCGTTCCCCACCATGTCGATCTTCGACAACGTGGCGGCCGGCCTGCGGCTGAACGGCTCGTACAAGAAGAGCGAACTGGCCGACGTCGTCGAGAAGTCCCTCCAGGGCGCGAACCTCTGGAACGAGGTCAAGGACCGCCTCAACAAGCCGGGCTCGGGCCTCTCCGGCGGCCAGCAGCAGCGTCTGTGCATCGCCCGCGCCATCGCGGTGGAGCCGAAGGTCCTGCTGATGGACGAGCCCTGCTCGGCCCTCGACCCCATCTCGACGCTCGCCATCGAGGACCTGATCGGCGAACTGAAGGAACGCTTCACGATCGTCATCGTGACGCACAACATGCAGCAGGCGGCGCGCGTCTCGGACCGCACGGCCTTCTTCAACCTGGCCGCGGTCGGCCAGCCCGGCAAGCTGATCGAGCTGGACGACACCGCGCGCATCTTCTCCAACCCGTCGGTGCAGGCCACCGAGGACTACATCTCAGGCCGCTTCGGCTGACCGGACCCCTCGCGGTGCTGCATGGCGGTGCCACCGCGAGGCACACGGAAGGGCCCGCCCCTGCTCCCGGGGGCGGGCCCTTTCCTTGCCGTGGGGGCAGGGGTCTACAGGAAGGCCAGATCCACGATCCAGAAGGCGCACGCGGCGACGATCGCGGCCGCCGGCATCGTGATGAACCAGCCCAGCACGATGTTCTTGGCGACTCCCCAACGCACGGCGTTGATCCGCTTCGTCGCCCCCACGCCCATGATCGCCGAGGTGATCACATGCGTGGTGGAGATCGGCGCCTTGAACAGGAACGCCGTGGTGAACATGATCGACGCGCCGGTCGTCTCCGCCGCGAAGCCCTGCGGCGGGTCCAGCTCGATGATCTTCCGTCCGAGCGTCCGCATGATGCGCCAGCCGCCCGCGTACGTGCCGAGCGACAGCATCACGGCACAAGCGATCTTCACCCACACCGGGATCGGAGCGTCCGGTCCCTGGACGTCGCCGATGACGAGCGCCATCACCACGATGCCCATGGTCTTCTGCGCGTCCTGCAGACCGTGCCCGAGCGCCATGCCGGCCGCCGACACCGTCTGGGCTATGCGGAAACCACGCTTGGCCTTGTGCGGGTTGGCCCGCCGGAACATCCACAGGATGGCGGTCATCACCAGATAACCGGCGACGAGTCCCACCACCGGCGAGAGGAACATCGGGATGACGACCTTCTCGAGCACCCCGGACCAGATGACCTCCGTGCCGCCCGCGAGCGCGGCGCCCACCATCCCGCCGAACAGCGCGTGGGACGAGGACGACGGCAGCCCGAAGTACCAGGTGACGAGGTTCCACACGATCGCCCCGACCAGCGCGGCGAACAGGATCGCCATGCCCGTGGAACCTTCGGGGGTCTCGATCAGCCCCTTGCTGACGGTGTGCGCGACGCCACTTCCCAGGAACGCGCCGGCGAGGTTCATCACCGCGGCCATGGCCAGCGCGGCGCGCGGCGTCAGCGCCCGGGTGGAGACCGACGTGGCGATCGCGTTCGCGGAGTCGTGAAAACCGTTGGTGTAGGTGAAGCCGAGCGCGACGCCGATGGTCACGATCAGAGCAAAGGTGTCCATGAAGGGCTCAGGACTCCTTGACCGCGATGGTCTCCACCGTGTTGGCCACGTGCTCGAAGGCGTCGGCGGCCTCCTCCAGCACATCCACGATCTGCTTCAGCTTGAGCACCTCGATGGCCTCGTACTTGCCGTTGAAGAGATGCGCGAGCAGCTTGCGGTGGATCTGGTCGGCCTGGTTCTCGAGCCGGTTGACCTCGATCCAGTATTCGGTGAGGTTCTCCATGGTCCGCAGGTTCGGCATGGCCTCGGCCGTCAGCTCGGCCGCCCGCGCCAGCACCTCGATCTGCTGCTCGACGCCCTTGGGCAGTTCCTCGACGTTGTAGAGGACGACCAGGTCGACGGCCTCCTCCATGAAGTCCATGATGTCGTCGAGGGAGGACGCGAGGTTGTAGATGTCCTCGCGGTCGAACGGCGTGATGAACGAGGAGTTCAGCTGGTGGAAGATCGCGTGCGTCGCGTCGTCGCCTGCGTGTTCCGCGGCCCGCATGCGCTCTGCGATCTCGGCCCGGCCGGCGGGGTCCGCCCCGAGCAGTTCCATCAGGAGTTTCGAGCCCGTGACGATGTTGTCCGCGGATGCGGCGAACATGTCGTAGAAGCTCGTCTCCCTGGGGGTCAGACGAAAGCGCACGTTGGGGTCCTCAAGATGCATCGGTTTCGGTCAGGCTGATGCTAGGCGCATCATCCGGCCACGGCTAATGGGGCCGCCCCCCAGTGTCGCCCATCGGCCGGAGCGGTCGGCAGGGGGGCGACCGGACCCGTCCGGCCGGTGACCGGGCTCCCGCCGAAGTTCGGTACGATATACCCAGTAGGGGTATATGTCTGGAGCCGGAGCACTGGAGGGCACGATGACGACCACCGAGGCCGACGCGGAAGCCCTCTCGGCCCCCGACCCGCACACCCCCGCCACCTCGGAGAACCCCGGGCCCCCTGGGCCGCCTGGGAATCCGAAGCACCCGGCCGGAGCCGTCCACGGCTACCACGAGCAGAAGGCCGAACACCTCAAGCGGCTGCGCCGCATCGAGGGCCAGATCCGCGGCCTGCAGCGCATGGTCGACGAGGACACCTACTGCATCGACATACTCACCCAGGTGTCCGCCTCCACCAAGGCCCTGCAGTCCTTCGCCCTGCAGCTCCTGGAGGAACACCTGCGGCACTGCGTCGCCGACGCGGCCCTCAAGGGCGGCGACGAGATCGACGAGAAGGTGGAAGAGGCGACCAGGGCCATCGCCCGCCTACTGCGCACCTGAGCCCGCGGCCCCTTCCCACCCGGCCCGCTCCTCGCCCACCCGCAGCACCTGGTCGATGCTCTCCATGCTGAGCCGTTCCTCGCCGGCCGCCGAGGCCGCGATGATCAGCTCCCCGCACAGTTCGATCTCGGCGAGGGCCACGTGGTCCTGAACTGCCGTGCCGCCGCCGCCCGGAGCCACGCGCATCACCTCGTCTCTGCCGTCACCGTCTTCCTAGAGTAGGGAGCGGTCCACACGGCGCGCATGGCACGGACGGGCTAGTCCTTACGACCGCCCTGTGGCCGAAAACACTCGGCCCGGGCGGAGCCCGCTACTCCGCGATCCGTCCGGCGTAGATGTCGGCCGCGGCCGGCAGCCGCACCTGGACGGGAGCGCCGAAGTCGTACAGCAGGGTCGTCGAGGCGACGGCGACGGGATTCTTCCGCTGCCCGTTCACAAAGCTGAACCGGTGCCGGATCTTGCGGATCCGCCCCTCGTCGTCGAGGTAGACGTCGAACGGCACCCGAGCCGTGGCGAACCCCTTCGCCGCCGCCCGCAGCGCGTCCCGTCCGCCCGCCGACGCGTGCTCGGCGGCCGCCGACAGGTCGGCGGTGCCCCGGTAGTGCCGCACCGCGGTCCCTGCCACCTCGGTCCGCCCCACGTACGTCGCCGTGCGCGTCCCGCGCAGCACCTCGGCCGCGGCGAACGGATCGGTGGCCCCACCGGTCACCAGGTTCCCGTCGGACAGGGTCGCCGTCGCCACCCGCACCCACTTGTCGTCCGGCACCCCGGCTCCCCGGTTCTTCATGAACAGCGCCCCAGGCGCGAGGAGTTCGGTGATCGGACGGTGCTCACTGGTCCCGGCGGGGTCCTGCGGCAGCAGCACCTTCAGCTGCCCGAGCTGCCTGCGGTAGTCGTAGACGCCCTGCCCGCGGATGGTCACCAGGGTCCCGCCGGTGGCCATCTCCATCGACGTACGGGCCTTCGAGGTGCCCGCCGCGACGAGAGCGTCCGCGGCCAGGTGCAGCGTCCGCACGGGGTCGGTCGCCCGCCCGTCCTCGACGGCTGCCGGACCGGCCGAACACCCCGCGGCGCACACGCAGATCCCGGCCGCGATCCCGGACAGGAACGCCCCGCCCGCCTTCCTCCGACCCCGCTCCGCCATGGCCTGCCAACCCCCAGCCGGTACGTCCGTCACGGACCCCCGTCGCTCCCCTTAACGACGGCTGGGTGCCCCCGTCACGCGGGCCGGAGCGATGACGGACCAACGAGGCTGGGTAACGTTGTCCATGTGACGCAGCAGGACGGCTCGCCCGCCCCCCGCACCGACGGGGAACACCGCACCACGACCGTCGAACAAGGCCGCTTCTGTCTCGCCCGCTGCACCTGCGGCTGGCGCGGCCCGGCCCGCAGAGCGAGAAGCATGGCCAGATCGGACGCGGAGACCCACGCCCACGGCTGACCGGCCGCCGGCTCCGCCGGTCCACGTGCCGGCCCGCATGCCGGACGGCAGACCCGCCCGGCGGACGTCACCGTTCCGTCACCGCCGGCGGCCGGCGGAACCCGTGGTCTCCTGGCCCCGTCTCGCTCTGTGAAGCCCACAGCGGCCGAGGGAAGGCGCAAGAACATGGAACGGCGTACGTTCATCGCGGGCGGCGCGGCCGCGGTCGCGGCGGCAGCGACCGCGTGCAAGGCGAACGGCGGCAGCGCCGACGGCGCCGCCCCCGGCACCGCGTCCGCCGGCGGCAGGTCCGGCGAGACGACCCTCCTCACGACGACCAGCGTCTCCGCCCCCGCCAACTGGGCCGCTCTGGCCCGCGGCCTGGACGGCACGCTGGTCCGCCCCGGCGAAGCCTCCTGGGCGGCGGCCCGTCAGCTCTACAACACCCGCTTCGACGGCCTGAAGCCCGCGGCGGTGGCCTATGTCGCCCACGCCGACGACATCCGTACGGTCATGGCCTACGCCCGCGCCCACCGGATCAAGGCCGCGATCCGCAACGGCGGCCACTCCTACGGCGGCTGGTCCTCCGGCGACGGCCGGCTGATCATCGACGTCTCCAGGCTGAACCGGGTCCGGGCGAGCGGCGGCTCGGCCGTGGTCGGCGCGGGCTCCAAGCTGATCGACGTCTACCGGGCGCTCGCGGCGAAAGGCGTGACGATCCCCGCGGGCTCCTGCCCGACGGTCGGCGTCTCCGGCCTCGTGCTGGGCGGCGGCCATGGCGTGGTCTCCCGCGCCTACGGCCTGACCTGCGACAGCCTCACCCGCGCCACCGTCATCACCGCCGACGGCAAGCAGCTCACCGCCGACGCGACGAGGAACACGGCCCTCTTCTGGGCCCTGCGCGGAGCCGGCAACGGCAACTTCGGCGTCGTCACCGAGCTGGAGTTCAAGACCCACCCCGCGCCCCAGGCCGTGACGGGCTACCTCACCTGGCCCTGGTCGAAGGCGGCCGCGGTGGTCAAGGCGTGGCAGGAGTGGGGTCCGGCCCAGCCCGACGAGATCTGGTCCTCCCTCCACGTGGCGAACGCCCCCGGCGGCACCCCCACGATCTCCGTCGCCGCGTTCTGCATCGGCACGTACGGCCAGCTCGAGAACGCCGTCGACCGCCTCGCGGACCGGGTGGGCGCCCCCGCCACGAACGTGTCCCTGCGCCGGCGCACGTACGAGGCGGCGATGGAGATCTACGCCGGCTGCTCGTCGTTCGCCTCGGACGCCCAGTGCCACCTGCCGGGGTCCACGCCGGGCCGCTCCCCGCAGGGCGCGCTGGGCCGGGAGACCTACGCGGCCCGCTCGGACTTCTTCGACGTCTCGCTCTCGGCGGCGGGCATCCAGACCCTGCTGAAGCAGATCGCCTCGGTGCAGGGCGGCACGGGAAGCATCGCGCTGACGGCGCTGGGCGGCGCGGTGAACCGGGTCTCGCCGTTGGCCACCGCGTTCGTCCACCGCCGCTCACGCATGCTGGCCCAGTACATCGCGTCCTGGCGGGCCGGCACGGCGGGGACGGCGGCGCAGTCCTGGCTGAACACCGCCCACCGGGCGATGGCCCCGTACGCCTCGGGCGCGGCCTACCAGAACTACGCGGACCCGACCCTGACGAACTGGCGCAAGGCCTACTACGGCGACGCGCTCCCCCGCCTGACCCGGCTGAAGCAGCACTACGACCCCAGCGGCTTCTTCACCTACCCCCAGGCCCTGTGAAGCCCAAAGCCTGAAGCCTGAAGCCCGAGGACGACGTCAGGCGGCGAGGTCCCGCTCCTCCGCGGCGACCTCGGGCCGGGTGCCGCGGGCGAACCCCTCCCGCTCGCCGGCCCGAGCCGACCGGCTGCGCACCAGCCAGCCCGTCCGGGGCGACCGGTCGACGGCCCGCAGCACCGGGGTGAGCAGCATGGAGGCGACCGGCGACAGCAGCAGCGCCACGGCGGTGCCGAGCGCGAACCCGCCGATCACGTCGGTCGGATAGTGCACGCCCATATAGACCCGGCAGAACCCCTCGAGCAGGGCGATCCCTATCCCGACGAGCCCGAACTTCCGGTTGGCGACGAACAGCCCCACGGCCATGGCCATGGTGAGCGTGGCGTGGTCGCTCACGAACGAGTAGTCGGTCTTGCCGGAGACGAGCACCTCGAGACCCTGGTGATCGCGGAAGGGCCGCGGCCGCTCGACGAACCCTCTTATCGGCACGTTCACCAGCACGGCGACGGCTGCGGCGAGCGGCGCCCACACCAGGGCGGCCACGGAGGAGGCGGCCTCCTCGGCCCCGCCCGGCCGGCGGCGCACTCCCCACCAGCACCACACGATCAGCAGGATCATGGCGAGCAACAGCCCGTATTCACCGACGAATTCGACGATGCGGTCGAACCAGCGCGGGGCGTCCTCGGCCAGCCCGTTGATGTCGTAGAGCAGGTCGACGTCGGGGTTCGACCCGGATTCGGCGAGTCCAGCCATGGTGCTGCGGCCCCTTCGTCGTGTTCTGCTCGGCGCGCCTCGCATGCGCCCGCTTCAACAGGAACGCACGGCCCCGGTTGATACGTTCCACTCTCCACTGAATGATCACTCAGACGTTATCGAAGAGAGACAGATCCGCGCAGCTCAGAGCCGGGGTTCCGGCCCGCCTCACACCCTCGTCGGGAGCGCTTTCGCGCCATCTTCGGTGACCCGGGTGGCTCCGAAGTACTCAGCGGTGTCGATGGGGTCGAACCGGATGACGGCCCCCGTGTAGGGCGCGTCGATCATGTACCCGCCCCCCACGTACATCCCGACGTGGTGGATGGCCCGCGAGTTGTTGAGATCGGTGGAGAAGAACACCAGGTCCCCCGGCAGCAGCTCGCTCCGCTTCGGATGCGGCCCGGCGTTGTACTGATCGTTGGCGACCCGGGGCAGGGTGATCCCGACGCTCTCGTAGGCGGCCTTGGTCAGCCCGGAGCAGTCGAACCGTCCTCCCTGGTCAGCGGTGCCGTTCCCACCCCACAGATAGGGCGTGCCGAGCTTCTTCTGCGCAAAGTAGATGGCCCCGGCAGCCTGCTTGGAGGGATCCACCCGAGAAACAGGAGCGGCGAAGGACTTCTCGAGCGTGCGGATCGTCTTGACGTAGTTCTGCGTCTCGCGGATGGAGGGAACCCCACCCGCCCGGATGACGCGGTCGGGGCCCGCGTTGTAGGCGGCGAGCATGTTGTTCGTGGTGTCTCCGGGGACTCCCCTGACGTACTTCGCCAGGTCGCAGTCATAGGAGGCGGCCGATGGAATCGCGTCATTCGGATCCCAGATGTCGCGGTCGCCGTCGCCGTCACCGTCGACGCCGTGCGTGGCCCAGGTGCTGGGGATGAACTGTGCGATGCCGCGGGCGTCGGCGTGACTGACGATGTCCGGATCCCACCCGCTCTCCTGGTACAGCTGGGCTGCCAGCAGCGCGGGGTTGATGGTCGGACAGAGGTTGCCCCACTTCTGAACGAGCGTCTGGTAGGCCGATGGCACAGCCCCCTTGGCGAGCCCGACGCTCCCGGCCCCGACGCCGTTGACGAGGTTGCCTGCGACGACGTACACCCCTATGACGAGGAGCATCACAAAGCTCAGCCCGAGCCCGACCGTGGCTCCGCCGACCACCCAAACTTTTCGCACGTCTCAACCCTCCCCCACCACAACCCTGTTTACGGGTCTTTTCCCAACCTGTCCGTGTCGTGTGCGCTACTTCGAGACGAACCCGCGGCATTCGATGGTGGCGTACTTCTGCGGCGCCTGGGCATGGAGGAAGAGCACGGTCCAGTCACCGGGGTCGTTCGCGACAGGGATCGCGTCGCCGGTCTTCTTGCCCCGCACGATCTGCCGGAAGTCGTCCGGGTAGGTCAGGTACACCCATTCGGTGCCCAGCGCGACGGGCTTGCTCGTGTATCCGAGGTCCACGTTGTCCATCAGTCCCCCTTCGAAGGGCTTGCCGGTGTCCGAGTCGATCGCATGGGGGGACTTCACGGCCACCGCCACGTAGTAGGGCGTCGTGGCAGCGGCCTTGAGCCGCAACCCGATCCGCCCCTTGCCCGAGGTGTAGGGAGCATCGGAGCCCGCCTCGGCGACCGACGACTCGAACTGCTCGCTGCGCTCCTCCAGGGGCAGATTGCACGCGCCTCGCCCGTCCTGTGATTGCGGATCAGCCTTCCAGAGGTCACGGGAAGGGTTCGTCTGCTCCACGTAGGCCGGCGGCTGGAGCTTCGACTCGTCACTGCCGGCGTTCGTGGGGGCCGCCGAAGTCGCTCCACCGCCTGACGCGCCGTCAGTGCTCTTGTCTCCGTCGCCCTCCGTGCCGGGAAGCAGGGTGAACGCCGCGGCCACCCCCACCGCTACGGCCAGCCCCGTCGCTCCCGCGATCAGCCACGGCTTCCTCCGCTGCCCGTCGGCCGAAGCGGAACGGACCGTCTGCGTAGGGGTGTACCCGTAGCCGTGCGCGGGCGGCGCTGTCGGCAGGTCGTGCGTGCCCAGGGGCGGATGCGCCGGAGGGGCCGACGGCCCGGGTGATGCGGCGGGTGTCCGGAACGAGGAGGCAGGAGTGGGCGGAACTGCCTCCGCCAGGTCCGCGAGCCCCGCGTAGAACGGGTCCTCCACGAGGGCCGACCGCACCTCGCACCACGCGATCAGCTCTCCGAGCCCGGGCCGGTCCGCCGGCGCCTTGGCCACGCACGAGTCGATGAGCGCGGCCAAACCCGATTCCACACCCTCGAGATCCATGGGCTCGTGGACGGCGCGGTAGCTCACTCCGGCGGGCTCCCCCGAGCCGAACGGAGGCCGGCCGGTGGCCGCGTAGGCGAGCGTCGCACCGAGCGCGAAGACGTCTGCAGCCGGTCCCGCCTCGTTGCGCAACAGCACCTCGGGAGCGGTGTAGCCCGGCGTACCCGGGGCGAAGCCCGCCTCGGTGAGCGCCGTCTGCGCCGCGCTTCGCGCGATGCCGAAGTCGATGAGCTGCGGACCCTGAGCCGCCAGGATGACGTTCTGCGGCTTGAGGTCCCGGTGGGTGACTCGCTGCGCGTGCACGGCTGCGAGCCCCTCGGCCAGCGCCGCGAGCAACCCCCGGCACGTCTCGGCGGGCAGCGGCCCCTTGGCCGCCACAGCCCGGCTCAGCGTCGGCCCCGGCACGTACTCCGTGGCCAGCCAGTAGGGCGCCGTGTCCAGCGAGGCGTCGATGAGGTTGGCCGTGTACGCGCTGCGGACCGCCCGCACCGTCTCCACCTCGCGCCGGAACCGGGCCAGCGCTTCCGGATGGTCGACGATCTCGTCCCGGATGACCTTGATCGCCACGAGCCGTCCACCGGGCGAGCGCCCGAGGTAGACCTGCCCCATGCCACCTGCGCCGAGCCGCGCGAGAAGCGTGTGCGCGCCTATCCGCGCGGGGTCATGAGCCTTCAGTACGTCCACCGAACCGACCTTGCCACATAGATCAGTTGGCCAAGGAGGCGGTCCGTGCCTCTGTCTCCGTGCCGCCGTCGCGAACCGGCCGGTGTCCGCGATCGTGGGCGCGCCCGGTGGGTAAAGGAGCGACCGGGCCGGCGTCAAGCATCGCCCAACGTTCGATCCCTTGATCGTCATGCGGGGCCATGATTCGGCAACACGTACGACCGGCCAAGGGCTCGGACATACGTTCCACCCCGTGAACCCTGAAGGCATCCCCCACAGTTCTGTTCAGCGCCCTGCGGCCGCCACCGCCCGTCGCGCGCTGCTGCGCGGCCTCGCCGGCACGGCGACCCTGGGCGGCCTCGCCCTCGCGGCGGCCCCCGCCTCCGCCGCCCCCCGCGCGACCACATCGCGCGGTACCGCACCCCGGCCCACCGACGCCGCCGGGGCGCTGCGGGAACTCGCCGCGGGCAACCGGCGCTGGCGCACCTACTGCGAGCGCCATCCGGACGAGACGCCCGCCGTCCGGACAAGCCTGACGGCCGGGCAGCAGCCGTTCGCCGTGGTCCTCGGCTGCATCGACTCGCGTGTGCCGCCCGAGCTGGTGTTCGACCAGGGCCTCGGCGACCTGATGACGGTCCGCAGCGCGGGCGAAGTGCTCGACGAGGCCGTTCTGGGCAGCGTGGCCTACGGGGTGCTGGAACTGGGGATACCGCTGGTCATGGTGCTCGGACACCAGTCGTGCGGCGCGGTGAAGGCCGCGGTGCAGGCGGATCTGAGCGGTGAGCGCCTGCCCGCCCACATCCAGTATCTCGCGGACCGGATTTCCCCGTCCATCGACCGCACGAAGACGGGCGACGCCCGCGTGGACTCGACCATCGACGCCAACATCCGGGCCGTCCGCTCACACCTCGCCGCCGAGCCCGACCTCGCCGCGAAGATCTCGGCCGGCGAACTTGCCGTCGTCGGGGCCCGCTATGAGCTCACCACCCAGCTCGTGCACCCCATCGCCTAGGGCTCCTGGGAATCGGAGGCCGCCTCCCGGTACAGCTGCGCGGCCTCCGGTCCGAGGACCACGCTGTACGAGACGTCGTCGGTGGATCCGCCCTGCTCGTGACCGCCCAGTATGCCGACGACCTCGCCGTAGCCGTTCACCCACGGGCTGCCGCTGGTGCCGCCGGTGAAGCCGGGGCAGGCTATGCGCTGCTGGGTGGCGGTGTGGACGGTGGGCTTGTTCACGCACCGGATCGGCGCCTCGGCGGCATTGGGGTATCCCGTGACGGTCACGGGCGTGGCCCCCGTGGCGGTGCCCGTGGCGAACCGGTTGCCGCCGACCACGTCCTCGACGCCCTCGCCGTCCTGCTCCTCGAGCGCGGCGAACGCCACGTCGCTGTCCTCGTCCTGCCCCTGTGTCCACCCGTCGGGCAGGAAGACCTTTCCGACCTTCCAGACCCCGTAGGGGGCCTCGCCGTCCCGGTAGCCGGGGACGAACGCCACGTCGCCTGCGTCGAGCAGACAGTGCGCCGCCGTGACGACGAGATCGCGGTGCGGGCTGTGCACCACGGACGCCGTGCAGACGTGCCGGCCGGCCAGTCGGCCGGCGTCCGCGTCGTCCGCCGCGAACAGCGCGCCGACCTTCGCGGACTGCGGCGTCGACACGGCCACGGCCGTCACCCCGAGGGGCCCGGGGCCCCCGTCGGCGGCCGCCTCGGAGGCGGAGGTGACGGCCAGCAGCACGGCCGCACCGAGCAGTGCTTTTCGGTTCATCGGATCCACTGTGTCCCACGAAGGTGAGAGAAGCGACAGATAGCACTTCGGACGCTACCCGCACTCGGCCCACACAACCGTTCCTCCTTCGCTTCCCCGTACGGATGCCCTCCAGCGGGCGGCGCACGCCCGTACGAGGTACAGTCCCCGCCCGTTTCCGGAGTCGCCTCCCGGCGGCGGCACGAGTCCGGCGAGGGCGACGACGGAGAGGCCCCGGTCCGCCTCCGTGTGACGAACGACCCGGAGAACGTCGTCACGACGAACCGCAGGGGCTTCCCCGGAGGCCACCCGGAGATCACCCCGAGGGCAGACCCGGCCCGGCCCGGCGCCCACCCCGCGACGTACGTGATCCGCACTGCGGACCGAGGCGCGCGGTGACCGTCCACCACTACCCGCCGCCGCAACCGCACTTGAGGTCCACACGCGCCCGGCGGAACCTGTGAACTTCCCGTGTACGGGGTCAAGTCCGGGCCATCGCCCCGTCACGCGCCCACCATTGATCAGCAATCACCCACGCCCTCCGGTATTGCGGAAGTCAGGATTCCGCCGGGTGTCTTGTTGTCGCGTACTCAACAAAGGAACAGTCGTCGTGGGCCGCCGCCCGCCTCCGGGGACCACGTACCGGTGGCACGCATCACCCCCCCACCCGCACCGCCCCTGTCACCCCGTCATCAGGAGCTGTCCGTTGCGTACGACGACTTCCCCCGCCTCCCCCGCCAGATCCGGCCGACGACGCCGCACCGGCGCCTCGATCCTCGGTGCCGCCGCACTCGTGCTCGCCGGACTCGGCACCGCGGCCCAAGCGAGCGCGGCCCCCGCCACCACCGCCGAGACGGCCTCCTCGAAGGTCACCTGGGCGGCCACCCCCTGTGCCACCCCCAAGCACAAGGGCGACCTGACCTGCAACTCCTTCCGCGTCACCGGCGGCACCACCGCCTTCCAGAAGGAACGCGCCGCCGACACCGGCCGGACCGCCGGCGTCACCCCGAAGGCGGCCGCCGCGGCCCCCACCGGCTACGGTCCGTCCGACCTCCAGGACGCCTACGGCCTGGCCGGGGCCGCCTCGAGCAACGGCTCCGGTGAGACCATCGCGATCGTCGACGCGTACGACGACCCGAACGCCGCCGCCGACCTCGCCAAGTACCGCTCCTACTACGGCCTCCCCGCCTGCACGGTGGCGAACGGCTGCTTCAAGAAGGTGAGCCAGACCGGCTCGACGACCTCACTGCCCTCCGCCGACAGCGGCTGGGCCGAGGAGGAGTCCCTCGACCTCGACATGGCCGCCGCGGTCTGCCCGAACTGCAAGATCCTGCTGGTCGAGGCGACCTCCGCCTCCATGACCAACCTCGGCAAGGCCGTGAACGAGGCCGTGACGCTGGGCGCGAAGTTCGTGTCCAACAGCTACGGCGGCTCCGAGTCCTCCTCGGACACCTCGTACGACACCTCGTACTTCAAGCACGCCGGCGTCGCCATCACCGTCAGCGCGGGCGACGAGGGCTACGGAGCCGAGTACCCGGCCGCCTCCAAGTACGTGACGTCCGTCGGCGGCACCGCCCTGTCCACGTCCTCGAACTCCCGCGGCTGGACCGAGAAGGTCTGGAACACCAGCTCCACCGAGGGCACCGGCTCCGGCTGCTCCGCCTACGACGCCAAGCCGACCTGGCAGACCGACACCGGCTGCGCCAAGCGCACCGTCTCCGACGTCTCGGCCGTGGCCGACCCGGCGACCGGCGTCTCCGTCTACGACTCCTACGGCGTCACCGCCGGCTGGTACACCTTCGGCGGCACCAGCGCCTCCTCACCCATCATCGCCGCCGTCTACGCCCTCGCCGGCACCCCCGGCAGCAGCGACTACCCGGCCTCGTACCCCTACGCCGCCGCCGGCGCCTCCGCCCTGAACGACGTCACCAGCGGCAGCAACGGCACCTGCTCCTCCAGCGCGTCCTACCTCTGCACCGCCCGCTCCGGCTACGACGGCCCCACCGGCCTCGGCACCCCCGAGGGGACGGACGCCTTCACCGGATGACCTGACCATCCGTCACACCGATCAGCCACAGTGGGCCGTGGGGGCCACCCGTGGCGAAAGGGCGAACGGGCCGCGGCACCCAGCCGCGAGATC